>WJXE01000272.1 GCA_009665115.1 Nitrosopumilales archaeon | reverse complement strand
TGGTATCAAACGGAAGTTTATCTTCATTACTGGCGGTGTCATGTCAGGCCTGGGCAAAGGCGTTGTAACTTCATCGACCGCAAAATTATTACAGTTAGCGGGTTTCAGGGTTTCTTGTGTAAAAATCGACCCGTATGTTAACTATGATGCAGGGACAATGAATCCAATTGCACATGGCGAGGTTTTTGTAACCGATGACGGTGGGGAGTGCGATATGGACGTGGGCAATTATGAACGCTTTCTCGATCTTGCCCTGACAAGAGAACACAGCCTTACAACGGGAAGGGTATATTCAGGGGTAATTCAGGCTGAAAGAGAAGGTAGATACCTCGGCCAATGCGTTCAGATTATTCCGCATGTTACTGATGCCATAAAAGGCCAGTTACGAAAAATTGCTGCGAAGGAAGAATTGGATGTGACAGTAGTGGAATGCGGAGGTACGGTGGGTGATATAGAAAGTCTCCCTTTTCTTGAAGCGCTACGGCAAATGGAGTTAGAAGATGGAGAGTCTAATACCTTATTCATACATGTGACGCTTGCACCAGTACTGGACGTTGTGGGCGAACAAAAGACTAAGCCAACTCAGCATAGCGTGCAGGAGCTGCGAAGAATCGGGATTCAACCTGACATTCTGGCTATTAGATGCAAGACCCCACTCACAGCGGAAGCAAGACACAAGATATCACTGTTTGCTAGCGTAAACGAGGACTGCGTCATTTCCTGTCATGATGCTCCATCAATCTACAAGGTTCCGGAGGTTTTGGCGAGCCAAGGCATGATCAAAGTTATTGGCAAGAAATTATTGTTAAGAAAGTGTTCTCCTAAATGGGGAGAGTGGAGATCCATTGCAAAATCTTTCTATGCTTCTACAGGCCTAGTGAAAATTGCAGTTGTAGGAAAATATGCCACACTACCTGATAGCTACGTCAGCGTCTACCATGCTCTATCACATGCTGCAGCGCACTTAGGAAAAAAGGTTGACATAGAGTGGATCGAATCAGAAAAATTTGAAAACGGTCCGAGTAGTCATCCCAATGATAAAGGCCGCAAAAACATCAAAAACATGAACAACAACACCAACAACCTGTTTTATCTTAAGGGATTTGATGGTATATTGATTCCTGGTGGATTTGGGAAGAGGGGTAGCGAGGGTATAATTAGGGCAGCAAATTTTGCTCGAGTACAGAATGTTCCGTACCTGGGGATTTGTTTTGGATTTCAGCTGGCTATAGTGGGGTTTGGAAGATACGCATGCGGTCTAGAAGAAGCCAATTCTACGGAACTAGATCCCAGTACGAAAGACCCGGTTGTCGAGTTCATGCCTGAACAAAAAACAGCTCATGACGCAGGTGGATCGATGCGGCTGGGTAGTCACGAAATAACCATCCATTCAAATACAAATGCAGAAAGGATCTATAAAACCGATATAATATACAGGAGACACAGGCATAGATATGAATTTAATCAGAATTACCGCAAGTTACTGGAAAAGCGGGGAATAGTATTCTCGGGTCATTCCGACAACGGCCAAAGGATGGAAATTCTAGAGATCCCAGAACACAAATTCTACTATGCGGTGCAGTATCATTCGGAATTTAATAGCAGGCCCGGAAATCCAGAGCAAGCTTTTGACGCATTCGTGAGGGCTTCCGCTACCTTTTCGACCGCTGCAGCCGGCATCATCAAATCCTGAGCTCATAAATTTTTTGTCGTGCGTCCCGTAGAGAAGTTTTTCTCTTCACGTATCCCCGGCCAAGCAGATGGCTGAGAGAAAGTCTCACAGTCCTTTCCGGGAGCAGAGTTCTGGTAGTCAAGTCCCTCTGACTTAGCGCACCCTCATATTCTAGAGTTTTTAAAATAAGTTTCGCGCTAGGTGGCATACTCAACAAGTCCTCTGCCAATTTGACTTTCTTTGTAATAAGTGATATTGCTGCAGAATCAGCCATTAGTCTGACAAATCTAGCAGGAAATTGGTGCTTTTGGCACTCAAGTTCTCTACGGATAGCAAATCTGGAACCGCCATCAAGCACTACTTCGCAGTGATATCTGCTCATGATATTAGAAATCTTCAATACGGTCTCGTTTGGAACAACCAGAGGACGGCGGGTGTTATCCACAGAGTTTACTGATACTACAATGAATACGCGCGACTTCTGTAGGACCATAGGCCCACCTGCAGACATAGAGTACGCTGTTGAGCCGGTGGGGGTAGCTATAATTACGCCATCACTATTGTCATGCCACACATCTTTATTATCTATTCTAAGAACGTGTTCCATGAGTATTGCACTTTTACTAGAAAATACTGCCACGTCATTTAGAACAGGTTCAACCTCCCTGCCATCAACTTTAACCGCTATCCGAAGTACTTCGTCAATTTCGTAGTCACCCTTCTTTAGTCTCAAAGCGGCGGATTCCAGATCTCTAACATCTAACTGTGCGAGAAATCCAGTCGAGTCTGATTCATATACTCCTAATACTGGTGCTGAATCAGTTACGACTTTATGAAAGTAATCAAGAATACCTCTATCCCCTCCAGCCGCTAACACGAGATCGACCTCGTTCGCTAGTTTGTGGTTGGAATCTCTCATTATCTCTATGTTAATACTTAGAGATTCTAGAGTCGTTTTCATCTGTGATAGTAATGCGTTATCTCTGGAATCTGCTGCTGAGATAGCGATTTTCATGCTACTACCTCTTTAGGTACTCACTTGACCTAATTTAATTTAAAGTTAATAACCTACGTCCTCCGGAACGAGATAGTATTGTAGTAATAGGAAGCACTTTGTTCGATCTTTGATTTCGAGGGAATCTTATCTAATCCGATCTTCCTTGTTTCAAGAGCAGCCCGCACTGCCCCTGCCCCAAAGGAAAAAGCCCACAAGGGATCGTTCTCTTTTATGTAAGCGCAACAAAATGCTGAACACAGAATATCACCAACGCCAGTGGAATCTGGAGACTCGATATCTTTGAGTTGTATCCAATAGTGCATCCCGTTATATAACAAATGGATAATACGATATTCTGTTGATATGACAAACCTTATCCCAGTCCTGGATTGTAGATGCTGCATTGCTGGAAGTCCTTCGAGACCACCCGTAAGGAGTGCTAGCTCTGTTTTGTCAGCTTTTATTGCACTCACACCTGATAGGTTCAAAGATAATTTATTGACTGATGTGATTTCACCTGATGAATTAGCAATTCTAGTATAACC
>WJXE01000271.1 GCA_009665115.1 Nitrosopumilales archaeon | reverse complement strand
TGCTGTAGCATGAGCTCTTGCGGCCGTTGAGCTTATTATAGCCTCTGGGATAAGGTGTTCACTTCGCAAAATTTCTCCCATGCGTGGTGCATCTCGTTTCCCTCGTTTGTTAAGCGGTCTATCGTGGTCAGTCAACTCTGGATGTTTCCAGCTTGACTTGGCATGGCGAAGGATAAGTAATGATTTCATAGAACAGATCATTATCGTGATCGTTTACCCAATAGTTAAAAGTAGTCGTAAGAAATTCGAAAAGTAAATGGTCTGATAGATAGAGAACTGGCAAATTCGAAATCAAAATCAATTGTAACTATTCTTAGAATATAAAAAGGGCATTTTTAATCGATTCTTCAATCTTAGGGATATATTGAACGTGTCAGAGGTATGCTCATCGTCTTGCATCTACTGTATCAGCCTTTTCGTACAGTTTAGAGGCTGCGTCTTTATCTCTTGACTGCAATGCAGCAACGCTTAGCAGAATCATTTCTCTTACCTTTTTTGCCATTTCTAAGACAGCAGCTTTGTCACAGTCAAAAATATAGCCCATTGTCTCAAATACATCTACAATATCATAAGAATAGCGTCCTAACCTTGAGAATCCATAAGAAATCTCCATACAGGATCTTATGAATCTGAGATCCCCAGCAACAGGCTGATAACATGCTATTAATTCTATTGTCAGATCGGCTGTTTCTTCTTGTAGTACTCGAAGTATTTCTGACCATTCAAAAATTTGCCTACACCATATAAGCGTCTTCCTTCGCTCCTAAATATTGGGGCATAGGTTCGCCTCTCTGCTGACCTTTGTTTATTACAGAATGATGGTCTGATGATCTCATTGTAATATTCGATGGTTTCTACTCAGCCTTATTTTACCTATCTGTACTTCCATTCCCATGCCTTAATTATATTGGTACCATCTTTGTTACCATTATCCTACAATTTGAATCCGTCCTTTGAATCTTTAGTGCAACTTGTGGAGCATTGAAAGTAAATATATATGATTGATGATAACAAGAACTACGAACAACAACGCATTAACTTTGATTGGAGTTTTCATGGTCATTGCCTTGATAATAGCAGCTAGCTGCATCACTCAACCTGCTTCAGCACTGAAGTCTAAGGGGGCGACATGTAAAGACAACCACAAAAATGTTGTATGCGTACATCTCAGTTCTGGGTCTATGAACACAAAACAAAATGATAATGGTAAGCAATCAAATTCCGATCCGCAGAAAAATGTACCCTTTGAATTACCCTTTCCATAAATTTATTTGGCTTAACTTACCAGAGAAGACCATTATTGCTGGCATGTTTTTTGAATTAGACGGGACAGTGCACTACTAAATACCACATGTGCTACTAATATTTTGATATTATGCTAATTTAGTGGTCACCAAGAGACCAAATGTTTCAAAGGGTTTCATGGTGATTCACATCGCATGGCAAACACCTAATACTATTCTACATGCCACTACAGCATTGGCTAGTAATGAACGACAACTTGAGGTACTTAATACGACCCTCCGATTCGGGCACTGGCATGTGTACTTAAGTAAGCAACCACATTCTGTTATCATGACAAAAAATATACGGATTTGCAGAAATTGTGGAGTCGTTTTTGACTTGGAACGAAGGAAAGACAAAGACTGTCCAGTGTGTCACGATGGAGAACATCTCGCATTCGGATAGAATAAATAAATTTCATATAAAAAGCAAAGGATCACTAACTCAGATCAATGCTGCAAGTGTTTTACAATATCAAGAAAGGGAGAAACGCCAGAACGACAGAATTAGAAGTTGAAATTGAATGTCCACGTTGCGATGATACCTTATCAAGGATGTAAAATATCGGGAAGCCTATAATCGTAATAACCAGAGAAGGGAATAATGTGACTTGTAAAGTAGATCTGCTTTGGATTGCGTCTAGGAACCTTTTAGATAGCGGTCAGAAAGGATTCGATCGAGATTGGTATCAAACAACCTAGTTTTCAATCAACTGTGTCTTGTCGTCCTTTTCCTTATTAGAGTAAACCAATTTCAGCTAATTATTCAACCTCTGTAGATTAACTACTATTTGGTGATCGTTTCTGCCAAGCAAACAACATGAAAAGGAATGGGATAGTCATGACAGCGGTTGCTATAAAAATAGGCTGAAATGATGTTGGATCGATTTTGATTCCGAACATTTGTAAAAAAGGAAGTGGAAAAACAGTATAAGCCCAGAAGCCACCCAATATTCCCAAAATAAACTTATTTCGTTTTAGAACTGACAGAACGCTAATCTTGTTTATTTTTCTTCGATCGCATGTAATGCATTTTGTGGTCCTATAGTTCCCAGTCACATCCGCTGGAACAATGCAAGAGCTACAGATTTTGTGTTGACAAAAGTAACACTGCTTAGCTGCGAACTTTGATCCGCAAATGTAACATTGAGATTCCATGATCTCTCATAAAACATGTTGCCTCGAGCGTATTAAAGAATTGGTATCTGGCCAAAGACGGAGCATGCTTCAAACGAATTCCAATATGTTCTAGAAAAGATCAATCAGAGCAATTCTCCTGGAGTCGCTTCAACTAACGCTCAAATAACAATCCTGATTTCGGAATTGAATTTATGGCTTCTATTGCAGCTGGGTTATTTTTCAGAATTATTGGACCACTCAAGCACAAAAATCAATGCATATACGAACCTGACAGCCTCGGTTTATAAAGATCAGACCAATCGAGAGCAATGGCAATCGTTATTCTACTGGTCAGAAACGGGAGCAGCAAATGCAAACACCCAAGTATCTCTGATAGCTCAAGCTTCACCTTTAACATTACATTTAGAATTCAAACGGTAATAATAATTCGTAGAAGGAAGTCCGAAACCCCAATGGAGTAAGGACCAAAGTGTAGGCAGCTACTGCTCCTTACTCTTAACTGCGTGTTCCAATATGGCGTTAAGGTACGTATGGCAAACTTTGCACGTCCTTACATGTTCGTACAACGAACTTAGTACGTTTTTGAATGCACCTATCTTGATCTCCTCCTCTGTGTCGGGATACATCGTCAAATTACTCAGCTCCGTAAGCTATCTCTTTGGGTACCCATAAAAGTCTCTAATGTGTATATTTCGTTATCAGAAATTGGCATCGATTCTACTTTACCATTCATACATGAAGGACATGTCTCAACTCTGCCGCGTAAGCTTAGGTATGATGCACACCAATAACATGAACCGCAT
>WJXE01000028.1 GCA_009665115.1 Nitrosopumilales archaeon | reverse complement strand
GCCTACACCGCCGCTGTTCTCCTTAACTCGATCTGGCTGAGTGGTCTTCGGAATTGTGAAGATACATGGGTGACGCGTCAGAAAATTGAGTGCGACCTGTCTAGTAGTGCGGCCATTCCGCTTGGCAATCTCCGCTAATACCCGCCCACCAGCGCTTCGGGGAGAGGGAAAACTGCCATGTCCGAACGGAGAGTATCCCACTACAGCAATTCTCCTCTCGGTGCAATACGGCAGGAGGCGTCGCTCGATTCCACGTTCTCCCAGATGATAGAGTACCTGATTGCATGTTATTCGTTCATTTTTGAGGGCCCGCTCAGCCTCCTTTAGTTCTTCCACATCGAAGTTGCTGACACCGATGAACCGGACTAGACCTTCGGCCACGAGCTTCTCCGTAGCACGCATGGTCTCGATGATGGGGTGGCTGCCGGGCCAGTGCAACAAGTACAGATCAAGCCAGTCTGTCTTTAGCCGTCTTAAGCTCCGCTCGCAAGCCCTTAGAGTGCCTTCATAGGAGGCGTTGGAAGGTAGGACCTTACTAACTAAAAACACCTGGTCTCGTCGTCCAGCTATGGCTTCGGCCACCAATTCCTCTGTATGGCCATCGCCATACATCTCTGCTGTATCAATGTGAGTCATCCCTAGATCCAGGCCCAGCCGCAGTGCTTCTACCGCTCGCGACTCAGTCTCACGACCTCCTTCGATCATCCATGTGCCTTGTCCAATCATCGCGACCTCGACACCGGTCCAACCGAACTTCCGCTTGAGCATGCTTATTATTCGGCCTCGCCAGCCAAGAATTTTAAAACAAAGCTAATTTCTGATTTGTAATATCTCACTTCTTAAGTTAGAACGGACGTAATATTTATTGGCTTTATAAAGTGAAAGTTTATCAATTGATTTAGATTTGGCTAATTTATGCTTTGTTCAATTTATCAGAATTATTTTACACTGTTTGCTGTAGAAGCCAAAAAGTACTGTGTAGATCGAAATCAAGATGGTACGAATGAATGAACGAGCTTTGTGTGGTTGACACTAATGAAATCATTAGTTGGAGATATGTCTCACCAATCGGAGTCAATCCAGGCGTTGAAAGTATTCTAAAAGCCTTAGAATCTTTGAGCCAAGAAAACAATAAGGATAAGAAATGAAAAATTATTGTTGCTTCAAATCGAGCTCAACACACACGTCAAATTTTGTGTAATATTTCTTGACATCAGAATCACCATATTTGGATTTGAATTTCTCTATTACTTCTTTAACTTTCTTCTGATCAGTTATTGCTTTGCCGTTGCCAGTTATTATTTCCTGTCCATCAACAGAAATTTTCAGGTTTGGATTTTTCTGCATATTTTTATACCAGTTAGTATCTGAGCCTTGAAGTGGCAGAAGATACAATATATTGTCTTCACGTACAAACCAAACCGGTCTAGATATTTCTCGGCCTGATTTTCTCGCCATAACAGTCAATTCTATTTCACTCGATCTATCGAGTGCGGCGTAGAGTTTGGATTTTGACATAGATTCGTTTTTATATATACAGATTAATGCTTTTTAATGTTTAATAATCTTTTTTGATAACTTGCAAAATATTAGCATATCGTTACAAACAATTTTTCTGGAATGTAAATGGTCTATTATGCTTTAGAAAAGTACCTACAATAAAGTTAACATCTTCTATATACTTTGCTACCCTAACAGTTCTTATTCCAAACTGCAATGGCCATGGCTGGCTTTAGTTATGGATTCAGAACCATTCACAGAAAGCGTACATACAATACCCGTAATACCGACAGCCGAAAAGGAAGACCTGATCACAATTAAATAGTTTTAAGTATATGTTATTTATGCGGCGTTGGAAAGTTCTACTATAAACCTTCCTTTACATGGAGGACATGCGCCCTCATACTTAATCAGACGAATGGTTAGGCTTTCCTATGCAATATCCAAAGTAATTGTAGATGAATATGGTCAGCAGGAGTTTTTAAGAAGGCTATCCGACCCCCTATGGTTTCAAGCTTTTGGTTGTGTTCTAGGGTTTGATTGGTATTCCTCAGGAGTCACAACTGTAGTAACAGGTATTCTAAAGCAAGCACTTAATGAAGATGTTCACAGCATATCCATAGCAGGCGGAAAAGGAAAGAAGGCTAGAGAAACAAAAAACGATATTCCCAAGCTTGCTGAAAAGCATTACAACCTGTCTTCTTCCAAAATCGATAACTTATTGTATGCAAGCAGAATGGCAGCGAAAATAGATAACGCCGCATTACAAGATGGCTACTCGCTGTACCACCATGTAATTCTTTTTGATGAGCACGGAAATTGGACTGTCGTGCAGCAGGGAATGAATCCTAATAATAAGATGGCAAGGAGATATCATTGGGTTTCAGATTATCTAAAGAGCTTTGTATCCGAACCGCATGCAGGAATTATAAGCAAATGCAAAAGTCCACATACTCTCAATATGACGTCAATTGATTCTGCAGAAAATCAAAAAATCTGTGTAGAGTTGGCAAGAGGCGATATTAACAACCTAAAATCATCTGTATATAAAATAGCAGCAACGTATACTCTGGATAAGAGGAATACGTTGGACAATTGGATTACCGCAGATACTTCAGGCAAATATGAAGTATCTACTAATACCACGAAAGATCCCTCGACTGAACATTATTGGATGCCTCGCAGATTAGACTGGGATGTATTTAGGAATATTTACGATATTCAACCGCAAAATTATGAACAATTAATTTCCATTCCAGGGTTTGGACCAGCATCTATAAGAGCACTCTCTCTGATAGGTGAAATAATTTTTGGAGCCAAAGCATCGTGGCAAGATCCGGTGAAATATAATTTTGCCCATGGTGGTAAGGATGGAGTTCCCTATCCAATTGCACGTAAGATCTATGATAAATCCATAAGTTATCTAACCTCGGCAATTGAAGGAGCAGAAATAGAAAGGGAGGAGAGAATTCAAGCTTTAAAGAAATTGGGAGATCTTTCAGCAAGAATGTTTAATCGAGATAGTACAAAGGATACAATATGATTAATATTATTGTTGAGAAGAAGATACATCATAGTATCATTGAGAGATGACATAGGGATTAAAACAGATAATCCGTGCAATATGATGTGCTTGAACATCCAATTTCAATTCGTTAATTATGTTATGCTGGAGATGTGTTGATTGGGGCAAGTTTCTGTAGTTGTTGGACTTTAAACCACAAAAAAAGACTGTCTTAAAACCTACAATCATTATTACGATTATAGGGCTTTCGTTTGAAGTAATGTGGAACAGCCGAGATCCCTTCAACCGCTATTAAGTTTCGTAGCGATTTTTAATTCTGTTAAGATGTTCCTCGGTTCTTGTTTTCAATTTTCTAATCGAAATGCTGGATTCGCATAATCGGTTCGTTTCTAATTGCCATTATCGTAGTTTATACTTGTATTACGATGGTCATCCTCTGTGTCTGGCGTATTCTTTCCTACAAGCGAGACAAATACATCATCTAGCGTTATAGGTGAAACTGTAAATGATAGATTTTTTTTGATCGCAAAGTCCGATATTTCTTTGATGGTAGATTCAAAAGTAAATACCCGTAAAGTACCCGTCCCAGTGTCTACAACAGAACCATAAGATTTAAGCAGTTCAATATCCATGCTATCTTTTGCAATATCGATTCTGATGTTTTGTGGTATAATCTTTCGTAAGTCCCGCATAGTCCCATCCGCTATTACCCGACCTTTGTCTATGATGACTATACTGTCTGAAAGCATCTCAGCTTCATCCATATAATGTGTTGTTAATAATATCGACTTGCCCTCATTTTTCCAATCCTTTATTGCTGACCAGACTTGACGTCGTGAAACTGGGTCCAATCCGATTGTGGGCTCGTCAAGAAAAAGTAATTGAGCATCAGTAGCCATAGCCATAGCCACGAGAATTTTTTGCTTCATCCCTCCCGATAAGTTCATCGCAGGTGTATCTTTCGCTTCATAAAGTTCCAACTTATGCAAAATTTTTTCCGTCTTCTTTTTAGCATCATATTTGCTTTCGCCTCTGATTTGTAGCCAATTATAAACATGATCCCATGGTGTAAGTGCTCTTAATGGTCGGCTTTCTTGCGGTACCACAGAAATCAGATTCCTTATCTTTCCTGCCTCCTTTAGTATATCATAACCGAGCACCCGCACGATTCCTTTAGTAGGGGCCAACTGGGTAGCACAGATTCTTACAAAAGTGGTCTTCCCTGCACCATTCCTGCCAAGAAGCGTAAATATTTGGCCAGGTTCGACATCTACCGAGACGTTATTCAAGGCAGCATAGTTTGAACCCTTATACAATTTATACACCTGTACTGCCTCGACTGCCAACATATGGAGTATGTATCTACATTAACAAATATATATTAACTAGGACACCGAGTGGATTCTGGGCTATTCAACGGATAATTGGTAAATTATAACGTAACAAACAAATTGAAATAACTCGACCATGACAAATACTCATCTGCAAGTTTTTGTTATTTTTCATTTTCTGAGATCGAGGCTTTATTATCTTTATAAGCCTTTACTAAAGTGATTGTAAATGTAAATTAATACGATATCAAAATGCACGTCTTCGAGTCTCGGAGTATCTATGATACTATTGTGTCCTATTCTGCTACGATCAGTTCTGTTGATCTGTCGTCCTATTCATTCATTCCAGCAATCTCAAGAAACTTTCAGTACAACAATTAACAGATTAAACCAATAGTGGTTGTCGAACGTTTTTAACTATTCTGGAACATGGATGTGGGCTGCTTTCTTCCTTCTGTAAAGGACATAGGTTAAACCTACTAGTATTATAGAAAGCATTATACTACTCAAGGTCAACGTATAATTTCCTCCATTGGGAATTATTAAACACGGGTAATCACGATAGACGCAGCCTAGCGTAAAAAAAATCCCATTCCATCCAGAATGGGTAAGTATTGCAAACCAGCCTTTTCCACTAATCCAGGTTCTAAAACTAAAGAAAAATGAAGGTATTACAAACAACCAGTTTGCATATGCAAGATTGTGAATATCAAGGGTATGTGTGTTTATAATATGTAGCATTGCCCAAATAATCCCTCCCGCTAGAACCACATAATGATTTCCAAAGGCATAATAGGGAATGCCAAAAAACAATGATTCTTCCGTTGGTCCAGCAGACAATACTAGAGCAAGGTAATGAGGAAGTGAAGGCTCTTCATAATTTGAAATAACCTTTTGTACTATAGATATTCCTACCAACATGAGCAGCAAGCCTATCCCATGGTAGAACATGAGCATTATCGTCAAATGGCCAATCGATGTTCGCCTGTATCTGGACAACCAAGATCTCGGATTCATATCAGTCTTGATATCACAGAATTTTGTCTGTGTTGGTGGCAGTGTCAATTGACCTTAATTTTTTCTATGCAATGGGATATAAAAGGACAACATCCTTTTTATCTATAGAAAGAATCGTCAGGCTAGAGTGGCGATATTCATGTTATCCTGTTGAGAGTAGTGAAATTCCACTGAAGTTATAGATTCGGATCTACTACAATATATGCATAATCAGAAATTGGAGAATGAAGGATCAAAAACTTCGACTTCTTTAAACACTCCAAATCCTAGAGGTATTTACAGATAATGCCGCCGCATCTCAGACAACTGATCTGAGTAGACCTAAGCTAAACGGATAGTATCACTAGTTACAACGACTAACGACGATGTTAAGAACAATGCAATTGCTAAGACTGCAGCACTACTATTATCTAGTTTCATACTGTATACATTTCGTCATTTAGGGAGATGTACCTCTTATCAAGGTGGCAGCTTTAGTCGTATTTCCATTGGCAGATGATGGAACATTCTTTATGTAAAATACGTTATTTGTTGGATCAAATCCGAATTGATTTAATAACAACACCTTAAATCCATTATCGTGTAGGTATTTCATTTCTTGGGCAAATAGATCCACAGTTGTGCTAGAAGCGTGGCTGATTGGGGTATAATCTTGGATACTAGTTGTAAGGTTATGATACACGATTATAGGAATTGCATTTATCTTTCCGTTTGAATTAGAAGGAATTTGACTGTTAACAATCTGAAGGAAGACTTGAAACATTTCTGGAGGACTAAAATTGTGTTTGTTACTGATATGGTAAAAGCTAGCACTTCTAATATCATATCTATTTGCATGAGTGAGCTTACCATTGGCTAAATATGTACTGCAATCAGTCTGCAAATCTTTCGCGTAGCCATTACAATTTAAAAACATAAGAGGATCAGTTCCAGATCTTCCAAGATTATAATATTGAGCCACTAGATTAACTACTGACGGTTTGTCAGATCCCAAGTTTAGAGGATATCCAAGGATTGTTGTATTAAAGCCGTGGCTAGCAAAACATTGTTTTGATCCTCCTATTTCATAAGTCAATGCATTTGTTGATAATTTATTCAGATGCGCATGTGTCATGGTATGAGATTCAATATCCATTCCATCTTTATTTAACTGTGCTATATCTTGCCAATTCATCCAATATGGTTGTGTTGCTACTTTACCACAGACTATAAAGAAACTAGCTTTAAATCCATATTTATCTAAAATTGGTTTAGCATATATCAGTTGACTTTTATATCCATCATCAAAATTTATCATTACTATTTTACTGCTACTACCAACACGACCACTGATGTTACCGCCCAAAATAGAGCTGGCTGCTTGGGAGGAATAAACAGGCGTGGCGGAAGAGGATTGGTTATGAATTCCATTTATATTTGGTGCGCTAGCACGACTACTACTGCCCGGTATTCCGCCACCACTTGAGGGTGTTTGTGACAGTGACCTACTTAGGGCCATATTCGGAAAAGAATTACCGATGACTAGCATCATTACAATAGTAATGACAACACTCATGCTACAAAATGTCTGAAAATATGGACTTTTCTTAAGATTTGACAGGATAGTTCTATTTACCCTATGACAGACAGATTTAATAATCGTTGCTCGATATATTTTCATTTCGGAATGGTTCTCCAATTTCTTATGACATAGTATATAGATCAAGGGTGTTGGCTATAACAATGAAGTAGTGCCATTATGTCCAATGCGAGTAAAAGTGGGAAGGTGATAGAATCAGAAGTTTACGACGAATTCAAGTAGTTATTTTTGAATTTTTAGATAAGATTACCTGTAAGCCGAATCAAAATATCATCTTCTATTCTTTCTATTGTTTGAAAATTCTGTAAATTGTAGACCATCGATATTTGAAGTCCATTCCTTCATAGTTTCAACCGCTGCTTGAGGAGAGAAATCATCATATTAGAAAAATAAATATTCTAAAAATAGCGACTAGAGAGATTGAGAATGGCAACAGAAAAGAAACAAAAAGACTTTACCAAATGATATTCCCACCCATGCTAGCTAGCTAAAAGGAATTACGTGCTATTTATGGCTGGCATATGTTCATCTTCTTCCTAACCGAAGGTGAATGTATACAATTGAAAACCTTTGCCGCTTACATTGATTATAATAGAATGAGAACCATAGTTGTTGTATAGCGCCAAATTATATAGTCTTTGTCCATCAAGCACGAATTTGCCATCTTGTGTCAAGTCCTTACCTAATGAGTTGTTTAATATTTTTGTAGCTCCGTCTTCGGTAACTATTCCTTGTTGTCCGTGTCCTCCAGCGACTATGTTAACAGCCCTCGCGTTGTATGTCAAGACAATGTGTCCTGTGTTGCTTTGCAATTCCATATTATCAGGATTATTCTTCCATAGACCATCAAGGTATACTATATCAGGATTGAAACTGGTGTTTGGCGGAATTGAGTAAGGTATTGTTTGGTCGGGTTGGAAGTTTTGAGGATTTCCAAGAGGTGCTCTTGCAAAGGAATAGCCAAGATAAATTTCCGGCGTTATTTGTTTTGTTAAATCGACAAATGCGAGGCTGCTTCGATTGATTGTTGTTGTTGATTTAGCTGTATTGAAGCTTATATCCTTCATACCATTAAGAGCTGCTCCTTCAGCAAGCAACGATTGAATTGCGCTTTCTGTTGTATTATAATCGCCCTCTCCTATGTGATCATGTCTGATGTATCCTTGAGTATCAACCAAATAATCTCTTGGCCAGTACATGTTGCCATATGCATTCCAAGTACCGTGATTACTATCTAATATAACAGGAAACTTTATTCCCAATTTCTGAACTGCTGCTTTTACATTGTCATAGTTTTTCTCAAATTCAAATTCAGGTGAATGAACTCCCACTATTACGAAGCCTTTGTCAGCATATCTTTGATACCAATCGTTAAGATGAGGTAAAGTCCTAATGCAGTTAATGCAGCTGTATGTCCAAAAATCAACAAGCACTACTTTTCCTTTTAAAGATGCAAGTGTTAGTGGAGCACTACTAGGCGTATTTATATAACCTGCAATTTGGGCAAATTCTGGTGCTTTTTGAAATTGTGATTTATCAATTTGAAGGAATTGGGCTTTATCAAGCTTTATTGTTTTGATTGTACCGTTCGTTGTAGTAGCAGCTGAAACAACTTTTTCTAGTTGTTGCTGTGAGGAAGAAGAAGCCTTATTGAGGCTTGGACTGTTGAAATATATTCCAAACCCAACAATTATAGCTATTACTGCAATTGCCATTGCTACCGCGCTAACGTTGTCTCTATTCATAGTTCTCGTCTTCCCTCTCTCATCTTAAATTCCACTCTGGATGTTAATGATTTGATTTGCAAGTGGGAAATTAGCTAGCAGAATTAACTGGTTGGTAAACAATAAGACGCCTACTACAACCAGTATTCCACCCATTACCAAGTTGAAGTATTTGAGATGTTTGACCATTCTCCTAATTATGCCGGTAGCTCTTGAGAAGAAAGCACCAGTAATCAGGAAAGGTATTCCTAATCCTATAGAATAAGCCAACAAAGAATTGTATGCTGCCGCAGGATGAGTAGCTGCCAATGCAAATGTGCTACCCAAGATTGGTCCAACGCATGGAGTCCAACCAGCTGCAAATGCTGCTCCAAAGACAAATGATGTAATATAACTTGTTTTAAATCTTGGTATCCTGCCCAGTGTCATCTTTTTCTCAAAGTTTAGGCCACGTATCCTTGTGGAGAGAATCAGGTATGCACCAAATCCTATTATCACAATTCCACCAACAGATGTAAGGTAATGTTGAAACCCGGCTCCATATACAGAAAGAACGCTATTTAGAATTACACCCAATACTGCAAAAATAAGTGAAAAGCCAAGTACAAAGTAAACGGTGTTTAGAAAAATGTTAAGTCTAGTTCGCGCAAGCATCGTCGTTGCCGACGACCGCTGTTGTTGTTGCTTTTGCTGCCCTCGTCCACCGCCATCACTAGTATTTTCGATGATTCCCACCTTTTCACTAGAAGTAATAGTAGTAGTTGAAGTGTCTTGTACTGAGTTCTTTGCTTCATTTATGGCCGTTCCCGAAAGATACGATATGAAGCCAGGAAGTATAGGAAGAATACACGGTGATAGAAAAGAAGCCAGTCCTGCGCCTGCAGAAACTAAAACACTAGTTTCTAATACCATCTTATTTCATACTACCCTTCGATAACAAAACATTCACCCTTGTATTAAATATATTTCCAATTTACATCCAAATGAATTCCAAATTTTAACAGACACCTGATGGTATTGGAGTATAAAGCGAGTACCTATACTGCCTGGGACTCGGTACAAATGAAAAGCCTTGGCATGAAACGATGGCAGGTCCTTTAAACGTCCGATAAAGCAATATTGCATCATATTTCTGTTTTTGAGAAAAAAAATTCTATTTAGCAAGACTAGAGAAAGATATGCTTTATTGTATTTATTGACTCTAGCGAAAAAAAGTAGAGTATATCAAATAACAATTCAACAAGATCTGGAATGAATTTGGATAAAACTAAATAAGAGAATTCCTACTACCGTTTCTATTCTATAATGAATAGTTTGATGGAAATAAGTGCAGGCGTAGGGATAGCAAACGTCGTCCTTTTGATAGCTTTGCTAACTGTATATGCTAAAGTCTACAAAAGTACTAGAGCTGTATTCACTATTGGTTTAATGTTCTTTGCTGGAATGTTAATGTTACACAATATTATTGCAGTCTATGCTTATTTTGCAATGCAACCATTGTATGCAGTAGGATTACTGCCATATTTCGCGGTGATACATATAGCCGAACTAGCGGGAATAGCAGCATTACTCAAAGTTACCCTATAGTGGTTTTTTAAAATCATGTCCAATTTTGTTAATCCGATGTTTTTCATTCCAATGCATGACAAACCTCTGCTTGTATTCTTGCAGTTTCGGATAAGAATGCATAGTGAAGCTAAAAGCAAATATGGAGCCAATTCTACCACATTCATGGCAGCTAGGTGTATAAGAAGATGAGAAACCGTGCGCCTCTCCAACTACACACTTAGAAAATGAGATCATTTCGAGCCACCATCGTAGCCATTTAAAGGATAAAGGAATTGGTTGTCGCTCTTGTTCTAGACGCTCAGCCCATTTAGGTGATATAGAATCAAAGGTTAATGGTTTTTGCACATCATCAAGGGTGAGTCCATTTTGCACGGGATATTATCACCGGTATGTGTTTGCTTCCTTATATTAGAAAGTTGTTGTTTCCCATACAACAGCCCGAGCTGGATTTGTTATTGTTTTAATGAGCTTATACAAGCTCATCAGCTAACATATAGTATATTTTTCATGTCACGTATTTAACAAAATATCCAAATTATACGGAATCGTCTACTTATGCTTCCATGACTGTTTTACAGATACGATATACACAGGCAACCGCCTATCTGATGATAAGTTAGTTTGCGTTGTTTCCAGTAAACCCTTTCACTGTATCCATAAATAAATTAAGTGAATTATAATCAAAAGGATCTTGAAATGCCAAAAAGAATTGCTGTACTCCAACATCCATATATTCTCTAACTTTTTGTGCTATATCTTCAGGTTTTCCAACTAGAGAATGTCTGAGCAGTTGATTAAGCATAGCTGGCCCTCTTTCCATCGCAAATAGTCTTTTCTTATATTCTAGGTCTGAATCAGAATTGGCAATTATAACATCTAACTCAATTGATTTCATAATTTTGCTTGCATTATTGAATTTTTCAGAAGATATTTCTTCAAATTTCAATTTAAGAGATGCAAAGTGTCCAGATGAAAGATAAGAAGATTCCCATATATCGGCATGTTTGGCTGCTATTTCCATCATTCTCTTCCCCTTTGCTGCAACCGTAATTGGAATACTTTGTTTTGGGTTTCTCAGGCTGGCGCTATTAATTTTAAAATACTTTCCGCTAAAGTTAACGTTTGGTTTACTCCACAGCAATTTGAGAACTTTTATACCTTCATCAAGTAATGAAACTCGATCCGCTCTATTAGGGTAATCTATTCCATATGGATACCACCACTGTACTGCGTAATCGTGTGTTGCTCCAGCACCAGTCCTAAATTCCAATCTTCCTTTTGACATATCTTGTAATGTCGTAGCCTGCTTAGCGAGTAGTGCAATGTTTCTATATTGAGGAATTAGGTAGGTGATGACAGGCCCTAGTTTTATCCGAGTAGTTATAGCTGATAAGTTAGATATTATACTCCAGCAATCTAAATCAATCTCTGCTAATGATTCTCCGTAA
Organism: Nitrosopumilales archaeon; assembly: GCA_009665115.1. Taxonomy (GTDB): domain Archaea; phylum Thermoproteota; class Nitrososphaeria; order Nitrososphaerales; family Nitrososphaeraceae; genus Nitrosopolaris. Next base: position 1,887 of record WJXE01000028.1, on the reverse strand, counting down.
TAGAATCCGTAATATCCTAATTTCTCAGCTAATATGCAAGTCTCTTTGATTTTTTCATAATCTGTACCCCATATTTCTAGGCAAAATTGCATAATAGATATCTAAGGTTGGCTTGGTATATATAGACAAAAGCTACCATAACACGGACGAACCATTACCTAGTAATTTGGCGTAATACTGAACTCAATCCGATAAGAGAAAACAGATTCAGTATCATGAGACATTTATGAACAGCCTGCTTCAATCAATTATTTATTATTCTCTTCAAAGTAGTAGTTCGAAAGCAAACGCATCTAGTCACGCACAGTTCGATATATCATACTCATTTGACTTGTAAACTTGCAAATTTCAATGTTGTAAATTTGATACATGCAAGTATGATATAATAATAATAATAATAACAGGCTAGTCAGACAAACGACATTTTGCAGATCACACAAAATAATCCGGAATTCGCTTCGAGCTTGTCCAACTATTTGGTTGATTGACAGGGTATTCGGCATCGAAGCCAAGACGAGTGAAGTTTGTAGTGGCACGATAAGAAAATACGATCGCCGTGAGACACGCATGATTTACAATTACTTCATCTATTTACTTTCATGACAATAAAAAAGCATGTTGGTCTTAAAATATAAAAATAGGAAGCAAGATCATCTCAACTAGCTTCTAGTTCTTTGATCCGTTCCACTACCCCTTGACCTTCTTTTTCTAGTTCATCTTTATATTCCTTTAACAATGCAATGCGTTCTTCTTTAGTAAGAAAACTTCTTTCTTTTTGAAAGCCTGTTCCGCAACAACCATAACCCATAGAATCATTCCACCTCCTTATTATTTCCGTCATATCGCATATACGATATGTAGATCTAAGATGTATTTATATATATCGCATGGCCGACATATTATATTATCATATGCGTAGAATTGCTGGGGATGACACTTATTGCTGTGACATGAGAGGCATGTTAGGATTCCTAATCCTTTTCTTACTTTCAAAAAAATCGATGCACGGGCAGGAACTTGCAGATGAGATTGCAAAACGGAAGGGGGGAAAACCTAGTCCTGGAACCATTTATCCAGCACTAAAAAGTCTTCGAGAAATGGGATTTATTAATAGCGAAGAAAAAGAAGGCAAGACAATAGTCTATAGCCTGACAGAAAGGGGGAAAAATGCATTAAGAGTTGCTAAACGAAGATTTATAAGAATTTTTCTTGGAGTGTTCCCTTAAAAACCCAAAAATATGCTTCTGCTCCATCTTCTATATCTACAATACGCTAGTTTAAGCACAAACTAACTTGTCAAAATATAGCCAAGATAAATTAACCAACCGCATTAGGGGGCGCATGACGCCACTCGGACGTTTGATTAAAAGATGTTTAAGTTGTCATTTATTCATACGCTCTATAGGCGAAGTCAGGTTTCGTTTCAGTATCATTAGAAATTGCAATAGTATTTGTTGTAACAAAGGCAATCTATATTGGGTTAAACCATAGCTAATAATAATGATGAGATGTCATTAGAGATTGTAATATAATGAGTGAAGACAAGTCAGAACAAGAATTGGCTAAATGGCGCAAAAAAATAGAAATGATAGGTATTGATATACTAGGTCTAGATCAAGAGACAGAAACAGGGCGGTTCAAACTAAAAACAAAGTTTATGAACGAACATTTTATAAATGAATTAGATAAAATAGGTTTGCAACTCATAAACATTCGAGGAACATTTATTGGCAGACTTGTGGTACTTTTAGAAGCAAAAAATGTGAACTCCATGTCAACTAATACTACTACTTAGTACCTTAACTAACTGTTGTACTTACACACATAGGTAACAAATTCACTTACAGACTTAGGTTACACTTCTGCTAGGAAGTGTATATCCTATAG
>WJXE01000270.1 GCA_009665115.1 Nitrosopumilales archaeon | reverse complement strand
TCGAAAAAAATAATGGAGAGAATATGTCTTTACTCTTGAATTGTGTTAGATCAGCGATGTATGTGGGCACTATTGCTGGCGTCATTTAGACAGGTCGAGTTGCTACAAGCATTTAGCTGGCTTATAGCCCAATAGGAGCAATGTTAGTAATACCAAGCGCTCCTGGCCACGTGGCGAAAGCAAGTACATGCAGTACCTCGTTCGGTACACATAGAGTTACGTTGTCAGGTAGTTTTACGACCTCAGGAAGCTGTTCAGCCGGGGTCGCTACCGGGCAGACGACAGAAGCAGGAAGAATAAACGGCGGCAGTAAGTCTAGTTGTACGGCTTTCTCTGATAGCCAGGAGGTTCATGGTTATCAGCTGTTAGACAGCAACGGTGCCGTCAGTTGTAGTTCGCATTCTCCATAATTTTTTCTCTCGATTAATCCAAAGCTAGTGTTAATGCTAGAGCTCTAAATTGGGATTTTTCAGCACGCGGCGGCTTGTCTATATTAGAATACTAATTAATGTAATGGCAGCTTTAAGTCTAACGCTACTCTTGTATTTTTCTGGTCGGAGTAGTTTTAGTCTCTTCTAAACGCTTGCTCAAGCATAATATTTGGACTTCAGTGACCCGGTGACTTTGCAATTTAATCAATGAAATTATTGCCTTATTTTGGCGCGCCGAAAATTGATTCCTTACGTATATTTGTGTGGATAGTCTAGACAATTCTTTTTTTGAGACCAATTGTTTTACGATAATATTCGATTTCTTTGATTACACGAAAAGCAGCAGCCGAAATTGGTAAATTATATGTCTGCCTTTTCGACTACGCACAAGTCTTCTTTCAAGCCGCCTTGATTATAATTTTACCGCGCATTGTCATTGGGTGTAAAGAGCAATAGTATTCAAAAGTTCCGGGGTTCTTCGATGCAATTGCGGTCGTAAAATCTTGTTCAGGAGATATGTAAGCTGTGTTAATATTCAACTTATCGACGATCAAATCATGTCTTACAAAGTCCTTATTGAGTACAACAAGCTTTTTTGGAACGTTCACTGTTACGATAATGTCTGGGTTAGTTCCATTGAAAAGATTATCTTGTGCAACCAATAAGACTCCCTTGATATGAGTAGTCGTAGATTCCTTCGCGGGATGCGTGAAATTGCCTATCGCCCAGATGATGCCGACGGTGATAAAAGATATGGCAATTATGGCGATTATATTATTGAACAAGCGGCAGGTTGAGAACGGAAACCAGTTAAATTTCTATACCCTTAGGAGATCTACTCCAGCATATTATGATCTTCTGTTGGTGGATTTTGATAAATTGTGGTCACCGTAGTAGAGGTTGAGGTTGAGGTTGAGGTTATTCTTACAACTCGGCCTTGAAAATAATTGGAGAATTAAAAAAGATTGTTTTCGTACTAGCATGCAGCATCCAGTTGACAATTTTTACTCACATTCCTATTTGAGTTTTCACTCTAGCTAGCGTATGCCTGAGTATATCCAGACTAGTGTGTTGTATTGCCTTTACTGCAGTAACTGCAGTTACTTCGGAGTAACAACATTCATTTCAGTTTTAACGTTTTGTAGAAAAATTCGCTGGTATTTCTCATAAGTTTCAGGTCCTCCTGTGAAGTTACTTGAACAAGCCATACAAATGCAATCCCCGTCAGAGTTGAATCTATGAACACATTTGCTTAGAAATGAACAGTCTTGGCATCCGGTTTTGCCTCCGCATAAATAGCATTTTAGATCAATAATTTGCGAAGAGCGAATCGGCGATGCAAGCGCCCCATCACTTATATTGTGTGGTACTACAGTCTCAATAGAAAGTTTCTGTTTAGTAATGACGCTCTCATCTTTTGTATGTTTACATCTCAAATGCTTAGCTGCTTTTGCAGAATTAGACCAAAATGCTTTACCCGGTGAGACCTCTTTGCCACAATGATAACAGGTACTTCTAAATGTAACTAAAATCTGAACCCAATCTGTGGCTAGTATTTCTTCGGACAAACAATATACGAGCTCTCAAATCCTTAAAAACCGTTTCATGTCAAAAATGTTGGTCTTAAGAACACATTTTCTTGATCGCCCTGACGTCTCGTTAAAGGTTCAGGAATTATCTTCAACCACAGTCAATATAGAAGTTGGGACATAAACTTAACTATAGTTGCTCCATATATTATTAGTAACAGGCAAGTGTGTATCTTCTTCTCCTTCGACTGCCAAAAAGCCTAAAACATGATCCATGTAACATTTGCAATATAATTCTATAAGCTCATGATAGGATGGAGCATAGCGAAGCTAGACATTCACCTGCAGGTGTAAGTTAGTGAAATCCTACCTTCATTATTTTTCAGAAGGACTTTATGACTGAAGGAACTGACTACTGTAGGAGGTCAAGCTCGTGTGAGACAAGGAAGAGAGTCAGGCGGAAGGGGATTTTACAGACGAATTTATTGATGACGAAGAATCTGAGGACGAAGATAACGATAATGAGGAATAATAGAGGATCTCCTAAACAGCGACAGCTCACCAAGAGCGACATAGTAAAATCACAGTAGCTGACCACCTCGGTTCGTGGAGTTAAATACAGAATTGGCTATAGTCCAAGAACTCTCAAAGCAGCCTGACCAGATGAATCTTTATGCTCTTGTTCGTCGATTTATTATTTCGTCGTAACTGCCATAATTCAATACGGCGGATATTGCTGGGACATAGAGGTTTAATCAGGGAGGCACGGCAACAACAGCAATCACCATTTCTAACGCAGCAATACCGAGAGAGATAGTAAATTAGGTATGTAGGCAAGAAGTATGGAATATAGAAATGAGTATAAACGGCAGACTAGACTGCAAATGGCAAGACAAATCGAGGATAGAACTAAAGAAGACAAAGATTGTATGATTTTATTTGAAAAATGACTTGCATACGACGAGCTTAAGGAGGGTATGAAAATCCAATAAGCGAATCTTTCTCTCCTCCCCACAATTTTAAGTTAAGCCGAATAACCTTTTAAGTGACCTTTTCTTTGCTTTCCTACATTTCATTTCATTTGAAATTTGTTTATGACGAGTCATTTCTTTCTGTCCTTCTTATAAGACTCTACAATCTTTCTGATAATGTCTCCCATAGATGCATTTTGTAGACTCGACGTTAAATATACAGCTTAGTATTGTTAAAAACAAGTGAACAGAGCAACATTAACTCTACGAGTTTAATAGGACCATCAAAGGGGTAAACAC
>WJXE01000269.1 GCA_009665115.1 Nitrosopumilales archaeon | reverse complement strand
GTTCTGGATAGCGCAATGTGAATCTTTTGATAAGAAGGTGTTTTGAACCTGATTCTATAGCCTTTATGAAGCCTGCTGCTGTTGTTGCTGGTGTATTTGATTTTGAAGGAAAAGAAGGTGAAGGTGAAGAAGCTGTCGATGACGTCAATGGATTGATAACGAACCTCCGGGTCCTAATATGCCTGCGTAAATCAATGCTAGTGCTACGAACATATTTACGAAAGCTAAAACTATCAACTTATACCAGCCGGTGTGGAGTAATATATCTATTCTAATTCTCGGGCTGATACCACGCGGGAGTATCATCAACATGATTATTCCAATCGTCTTTACAAGGAACCAAAAGATAGCATTAACCGTGACTGCGTTGTATAAGCCCTGGAGCGTCAACACTTTGACTAGTGGAATGGCGTCAGGAGGTCCTAGTTGATGAGGGAAGATTTGGGGGCCAGACCAGCCGCCAAGGAATAATATCACAAACAAAGCAGATAACGCATATACTTTAAGGTAAGATCCCAACTGAATCAAGCCGTAAATCATACCTGACGTTTCGGTTAACCATCCTGCGACTATTTCGCTCTCTGCTTCAGGGAGATCAAAAGGCACTCTTTCCAGTTCGGCTAGCGAAGAAATAAAAAACACAAATGCGCTAATTGGAAGAAACAATATAAACCAAAACGGGTGTTGTGACTTCGCAATATCCGTGAGATTGAGAGAGCCAGCCAAAATAACCACTGATAGCGCCGAAAGAATGAAAGGGATTTCGAAAGCTATCATCTGGTGCAACGCGCGTAGACCGCCGATGAATGGATATTTACTGTTACTTGCCCAGGAGAACAGCAGAGCAATTAATGGAAAGAATCCTAGTATTGCGAATACAGCGACTAGTCCGACGCTTGTATTCGAAACTACCCAACCAGGAGCAACAGGGATCAATGCTACGACTGCTGCTGCGGTTGCTACAAATGCGATAGGAGCTGCCCAGAATATTGGCTTATCTGCTCCTGACGGAATAAGAATCTCTTTGGAAATCACCTTTAAGCCGTCGGCTGCTAATTGGAGTATTCCTTCACCTACACCCCACACTCCAGCGTATAAGGGACCTACCCTAAGCTGCATTTTAGCCAAAAATTTGCGTTCAACAAATATTGTAGCTGCGGCAATGATTGCAGCAAATACAAATCCCGGAAAAACTATAACTTTGAAGGGTGTAGTGTGAATCAGGTACTTTACGATAGGCAGAGTTCGAGTCGGATCCACAACCATGGATAGAAAAAGGTAAGGCGTTAATACTTCTCCGTTTACAGGAGGAAGTGGCACGTAGAATAGTACTATAAACGTCAGAGGGAGAATTACTAGTGTGAGTACTACAATAACAATTAATATTACCCATATAATGCTTGCAAGGAAATTGCCAAATCGAAATTCTTCTGGAACTGTGGCCATGAGATTATCTATCTGCCTCCACAGGCCAATAATTTAGCGCCCAATAGATAACCGGCATGTCTCCCATTTTTGCACCCACTAACAAATGAGGTAAAGCGAGCATATTCCTAAATGAACCCACGGATATCTTCACCCTATAAGGTTTTGGAGTCCCGTCACTTATGATATAATAGCCAAGAGCGCCCCTCCCAGATTCTACTCTCCTATAGGCTTCTCCCGGTGGACCTCGAGGATTCGCCTGAAGCTTCGCTCTTACCTCACCGGCTTCAGGCATTTTGTCAAGCAACTGTCTTAGGATGTGACACGATTCTCTCATATCCAAGAACGGTACATAGGCTCTCGCAAAAGAATCAGCAGTTTTCATATACTGAACCTTAAAGTCGATCTCATTGTATACGTCATAGGGTTCAGCTTTTCGAATATCGTACGGAACACCAGAGGCACGGAGGACAGAGCCGGTAACGCCAAGCCTTATGGCGTCTTCCTTCGTCAGGATTCCCACACCTTCTGTTCTTTGTCTCACAAGCGGGTTATTGTAAAAAATATCTTCATACTCCTTTAGTCTTTTTTCGTAATAAGTGATCTGTCTAAGGCATCTATCCTTAAATCCGTTAGGCACATCGTTGCGCACACCCCCGGGAATATTAAAAGCGTGGGTCACCCTCGCACCCGTCAAAGCCTCTAATAGATCTATGAAAAGCTCTCGGTCGCCCATTGGCCACATAAACATTGTCGAATGTCCTAGGAAGATCCCATATATCCCCAGCCAGTATAACGTATACACTTGGCGGTTTAGCTCCGAGGCGATTGCTCTAATGAATTGGCCTCTTCTAGGGACTTCGATTCCGGTTAGTTCTTCGACTGCCAAACTGTAGGAGTATGTAATATTCGTAGAGTCGTGAATAACGGGTCGCTCGAGGTGTGGAATATTCTGAATGAAATTGCGGTACTCTGCCATCTTCTCCTCTCCACGATGTACATAACCTGGATCGGGGTCGCAGTGAACGATGTAATCGCCATCAAGTTTCACTATAAATCTGAAGTGCCCAGATCCTGGATGTTGTGGTCCCACGCTTAGAGTCATCAATCTGTCGTCATCTGACTCTTTTACGATCTGCATCCCCATCTTCTGGGATTCACTAATGCGGTCTTCTAGATCTGCCATACTCCTTCATTACCCCACCTTATCTTCCTTTGATTCTAAATTCCTTTCTTAAAGGAGGGATGTCCGCCCAGTCTTCCGGTAGAAGGAAGCGCTCGTTTCGAGGATGTCCTTCAAAATATACCCCAAGCATTTCGAAGGTCTCTCGTTCATGGTATTCCACACTCTTGTAAACATTGATTAGCGTAGGGAGCCTTGCATCATCACGGTTTGTTCGCGTCGCAATAGAGAGAACATGTCCTGCTAAATCATCTCTTAAATACGAGCCTAGGTGGTAGATCACTTCAATTTGATTGTCCTTAGGATAATCTGTCCCTGCAACAGATTCAGCATGATCAAATCCCAAGTTATCACGCAGAAAAGTTGCAACTTTGACAATGTTTGGCGGTTCTACTGCGATTTTGATGCGAAGGGGTTTGATGAAAATTATCTGAACCATTTGTCCGAAATTAGCTGATATTTCACCTGCAATTTCCTTCTCAAATGCTGGAGGTTCTGACTCCTTCGTACGCAATGTTGTTCTAGACGACCCTGGGTCGCCATCGGTTTTGACAGGAGGGCTAGGGGGGGATGAAGATTTTGGTACTATATCACCAAGTTGCCTTGAATCGGGGGGAGAATACGTAGCAGATGTCTCTGTAG
>WJXE01000268.1 GCA_009665115.1 Nitrosopumilales archaeon | reverse complement strand
ACACAACACAACACAACACAAGCTACAACTGATAATATGGTGGGCGTGACGGTATCATTACCTTAAACAAGAAAATCTCTTCGATGCACAAATAAGATAGGTTAGATTTATAATAACTGACCTAACGAATGCTTTCGTACAAATGGCTCATGCCATGGACGAGAGCAAAGAAGATGGCCCAGTATTTCTGAGAACAGTCGCCTGGGAAGATGGATCATTAGTCTTGATTGATCAGACTAAATTACCAAATATGTTGACATATGTTAGACTTGATGACTACAAACAAGTTGCAAATGCCATAAAAAATTTGGTGGTAAGGGGCGCTCCCGCAATAGGAGTGACGGCTGCTTTCGGACTTGCACTCGCAGCAATTCACAGTAACTCAAGAATTCTGGAAGAACTAATTAGCGAGCTTAATACGGCCCAGGCGATCTTGAGATCCACTCGCCCTACAGCCGTCAACCTCTTCTGGGCACTCGAACGTGTCATGAAAAAAGCAAGGGAACAAAAAAATGTCGCCGATGTGAAAAACGCGACTCTTGAAGAGGCATTAAAAATGTCTGAAGAAGATATTCAGGTTAACAAGCAGATGGGCATCAACGGCGCTGATCTCATAGAAGATGGCGACGTAATTTTGACACACTGCAACGCAGGTTCGCTAGCAACAGTCGGTTATGGTACTGCGTTGGGTGTCATACGCGCGGCTGACGAAGCTGGCAAGCACATAAGTGTCGTAGCTACTGAAACCCGCCCTGTTATGCAAGGGTCAAGATTGACTGCATTTGAGCTACAGCATGACGGGATCGATGTCAGTCTAATTCCAGACACGGCGGTAGGACATGTAATGTCTCGTCAGATGATTAAGCGTGTTATCGTTGGTGCGGACCGAGTTTTGCGCACGGGACATGTTTTCAACAAGATAGGAACATATCAGGTGGCGTTGATTGCAAATCAACATAAAATACCTTTTTACGTGGCGGCGCCTCTCTCTACATTTGATTTCGAAAGTAACCCGGCAGACATCGTTATTGAAGAACGCCCAATTGAAGAGGTAACCGAAATAGCTGGGACAAGAATTGTACCTTTGGGTGTCCGAGTATTTAACCCGGCATTCGATCTAACTCCTCCTGAATTGATTTCGGGTATTATCACAGAAAAAGGAGTTTTAAAACCACCTTTTGAAAAAAATCTGAAGATCTTATTGGGTTAAAAGTGATATCTATGTATGTATGTATAGACAGTAGAGAAAGTACGGAAAGTATTTATCGCATAAGTGTCCAATAGCCGTGTCGTATGTCAGCACAGCAAGTTACTGAGGATGAGGTATATTCTGCACTCCGAAAATGCATGGATCCGGAGATTCCTGTTAACATAGTAGAACTCGGGTTAGTATACGGTGTACAGGTTAGAGCTGAAAACAATAATGTCGATATTAAGATGACCATGACAACACGTGGTTGTCCGCTTCATGATACTCTTGTCAGCGACGTGAAAAGATATGTGGGGAAGATTAATGGCATAGGTAACATCGATGTGCAGATAGTCTGGGATCCTCCCTGGAGTATTGAAAAAATGGATCCGGGAGCGCGCGAGAAAATGGGATTTGGTAAACCGAAGCTACGATTCCAAGTAGACTATGAAAAATATCAACCTTCGAAGAAAGGCAAACTAATTAAACAGGAAGATGGATCGCTTACGCTTCTAAATGAGAAAGAACAAGGATTTATGGTAAATCAAGCGATAGTAGATTTTTGGGACACTTGTGACGGCACAAAGACAATCAATCAACTCACAGATCAGTTTTCAGGTAAGCTCGCTTTGCCTAGGGAACAGGTTGAACAAGAAGTAGTGCAGTTGGTTCAGCAGCTTCTTGAAGGCGAGCTACTCAAAGCTTCATAAGACTAAGGGGCTCACAGAAATCTATCGATATCGACGGGCGTACCTTATGTCTTCTGACAAATTAATGAGGTTAAGCTTTGCCTTAAAAAGTCCCTCAAAAGTGATAATCGAATTTGGAATGGACGATGGTCGTCTCTTAAAGAAACTGATAGAGCAGGATCATGATATCAAATTAGATACTAACACTTCGAGCGTCACATATATCGGCATCGAGGTGGATAGGAAGCGATTCGAAGCTGCAGAATCGCTTATGAAAAATGACAAAAATGTTATTTTATTGAACGCATCTTTTGAAGAGATTCTTCCTATGTTTCCAGATGGCTCTATTGATCAGATTCTCGATGTGCTACCTGATCCTGCTTACATTGACAGGCCAAATCAGAATAGCTGGCAATCGTTCTACAAAGTCGTGTATGCAAAATTAAAACCTGCAGGACTACTGCGCCTTGTTACCGAAATAACCGATGACCTTCTTGAACCAGTTTCAGATGAAGCCTACAACACGTGGGTTCAATGGCTTTCACAAATTTTTAGGTCTCTAGGATTTACGATTAGAGATAGCATGGACGGACCTCCTGCGGAGTATTCTACCCGATGCCTAACTCAATTCAGAGGTGATGCTGAAAGGATACGGATGGTAACATTGGATCTAGTCAAAGATAAAAACGAGTGATGTGTATGACGATATAGTACCCAGATATTTATGCACAAACAAACACTCACACTATCTATGTTCGTGGCCATTTGTTATCGGGACAGATATCATTGATTATTAATCAGTGGCGCAGGTGTCGCATAGCATGATGATTTTTTGCACACTCCTTAGAACAAAATTCTGCGGTACAATCATCTATTGTGCACGGCACAGGATCTAGATGATTGAATTTTTTATTGCAATAAGTACAAAATGATTCCAATTCCAGGAAATTGCGATTGACATACTCATCTCCACAATTCCTTTTTTCTTTGAACCATAGAATATCGAGATTTGATTTCTCTGCATGCGTCATAACTGTATCATATGCTTCATAAAAGCCAGGTGCATGAAATTGTCTGATAAATACTGACCCTTCTTGACTTCTGCTTGAGTTAGGGTTCCTAAATCTTACAAGCCATTTCTCACTTGGTAAGATATCATCTTCGTTTAGGACAGTTTTTTTCTCCCGTATCTTTCTGGCCTTCCTATTTTCGTTCAATATACCTATTATGTTATAGTAATTGATTATCTTTTAAAGTTTAGAGGCCAAGAAGTCCACATATTTCAATAGGTGGGATGAATTGGCGTCGTATCCAAAACACCGAAATATCTCATTGGAATTATAATAACAATGCCTGGCAATCTTAGTAGCATTCGTTGTAGGTTGTACCCTAC
>WJXE01000267.1 GCA_009665115.1 Nitrosopumilales archaeon | reverse complement strand
ACATTTATCGAGAACTCAGAAACCGGCAGTATCTGTTATCGTAGTAAATACCATGAGACTCATGAACCTCATTTGGAGAAAAAGCCTGAGAGAAAATAGTACTGTATAACAACGGTCGTGAGTGCTAGTACAGAGCTATATATTGCCAATTTGAGTATTTTTTTGGCAATCTCTTTTTCCGACAGAGGACCGTCTGCCAAGATTAATCTCAATAGCGTTGTAGGTGCGTTCTTCTCTTTTGAGGCCATTAACTTAAAATCCTCCATCAAGACTGTAGGTCGAGACTTAATTTGTCTATGCTCAACAATTTTCTTGACGCTATCAAGAAACAAAAATGAATTCATCACTGATGGCAGCAAGGCAATGACCCCTATTATCTCAGATCTCCCAGCAATTGCTAGCGCACCGTACATAGCTCCGATCAACAAAGTGCCTGAATCTCCTGGAAATATTTTGCTTGGAAACCTATGATACTTGTAAAATGCAATCATTCCAAATAGCAGCGGAAGTCCAGCAATAAAGACTACGTTGTTGCCGAAGACAGCTATAGAAACTAAGAGTGGTATCATTGCAACGATCACTGCCTCACTAGCCACCCCATTCAAGACGTCAATAGAATTAATGGTATTACCAGCAACAGGAATTATGATTAGTATTAGGGGAATGTATAGAAGTGGAATTGATGCGTCCCCAAATATGAGATTTAGATGAGTTCCATGAGCCCCTAAAACAATCAACGGAATGGCAGCAGGAATAAGTGCAACAGGCTTATACCACCCTGGCATGACTTTTTTATCGTCGATCAATCCTACAATAAATGCAATTATTGTAGTTAATAGAATCGCCAGGACCTGTATGTTCCGAGTAAGTAAGTAAAGAATAATCTCGGCGACCGCTATTCCTATGATCAAGATTGGGCCGGCAGGTCTTGGAATGTTAGGCCTTTCAGGTTTATGATAATCTTGAACTACACTTCCTTTCGCTATGAGCAATTTGATTACTTTAGGCGTCAGCAATAGTATGATTAGAAAGGAAGCGGCAGAAACTATTGTTCCATAGAAGAGGATATAGTTCCAAAAGGACAGATCTAGCATTACTGTTATCAATTCCGTAGATATGGTGGCTTATAAAATTACAATAACTACGGATGAAACCAAGCCAAAGAATTCGGTCTCGTACTCAAACATCGCCGTTCTAATATCGTTCCTTCTTTATCTGTTCTTTTAATCTTTTTGCCAAAGTCGGACCGATTTTTGGAATGTCAGATAGTTTTGCCTCGGGTGTTTCAGTAACTTTCCTGGCGTCAACAAGACCTGCATCATATAACGCTCGAGCTCTTGCCCTTCCAATCTCCTTTAGCCGGACAAGCGGAATAAGTTCTTCTCTTATTCCGTACCTTATCCGAATCTTAAGATCATGTAATTCTCTTACCAAATCTCCGCGCTTAAGTAATTTTGCAACCTCATATAACGAATGAGCAAGCCAGTCAGCGATCTCGACCATTCTATGCATGTCGCCAGGTTCAACTGAGAGTCTATCACTCAAGTTCCTATCGCTGGTTTCGTGGATCCACTCATGTAATGCCAATAGACTCCTAGAGCATTCAAACTCGCTAATTTGATAGAACAATTCGTTACGATGTTCGTCAATGATTGCAGTTAATTCTAAGTCTTTCCTTCGCATAGAAAATTTAGGATAGAAGTCAGCACAACTTGTGATCAGATGCAGAAAGCCAAGTGTATGATTAATAACACCATCATTTGGATTTGCATTGGATTGCTCCGCTGATTCGATTGCTCTTTTGAACTCTACAGCGGTGAGGGGGTCAATATAAAGTAATGATGATCGTCTTCCAAAATTAGTAGGTATGTATCTCTCATTTTTCGATTTGATAAGATTCTCGTTTTCAAGATAACGTAAAGCAGTATCGATTTTCAAAGCTATAACTGCTCTTTTATGATGTTGAGCACACAACGTGGTCCCAAACAAATCATATATCTCGCCCTGCTTCATTCCAGGGATTGTGGAAATAATACTGAGAACATGTATCCTCAATGCCCTATCATTTATTAACTGCGAGCGTACGGGCTCTGGTTCACCAAGAATGTAGTGTTCATAAAGATCTGTTGAACTTACTCCAGATTCAGCTATAATTATTGCTTCTCCAAATGTGTCGTACTTCGGTCTGCCTGCTCGGCCACACAGTTGTTTGTATTCCAAAACACTAATTGGCATATTTGCGCCATAATCGGCATTATATCGTAGAATACTTGAGAGAACCACTCTTCTTGCAGGAAGGTTTACCCCTGCCGCCAACGTCGGAGTAGCGACTAAAAGTCTAATTACACCGGTCTTGAATGCCTCTTCCACAATTTCTCTGCTGGATGCTCCTAAACCTGCATGATGGAAAGCTACACCTTTTGATACAAGCGTCGAGAGATTACTCGTGAGCTCGAGGTCTTCGCCTTTGGTTCTTATTTGCAGCGATGCTGTGGCAGCCTTCTCTTTCTCGGTTCTATCAAGTCGTCTAAGAACTCCTTCGGCAGCTTTAGCTGCAAGCGAACATGCACGTTTACGGGTCCCTGCGAAGATTAAAGCCTGTCCACCCTTATCAATGGAGTCTATGGCAACATCTATTGCAGCAGTGGAATAGCTGTGAATTTTGACACGGTTACCATCATTCATGAGTATAGTCCCATTTTCATAGACGCCCTCAAACAATTTCGTTGGTCTCCAGTTAGTTTCTACTAGATCACAATTCAACCACTCTGCGATATCTGCAGAGTTTGAAACCGTCGCACTTAATGCCAGAATCTGTGCATGTGGATGCACTTTTCTGATGATTGCTAATATCATTTCAAGTGTCGGCCCGCGTTCCCGATCGCCTATCAAATGAACTTCATCCGCTACAAAGAGTCCGACATCGGAAATCCAGCTACTTTCATGTCGGATTAGAGAGTCCATTTTCTCGTTTGTTAAAACTAGAACATCTGCTTCTTCTAGTTCCCGTGCAGTTGGGTTATAATCACTGGAAGCAACTTTGATACGGATTTTTCTATCCAAGATATTCAAACGTTCGAGCACACGAATATCATGATACTTTTCCATAGCTAAGGCCCGCAAAGGGGTAAGATAAAAAACCTTCATTCCTTTTTCAATTGCTTTTATCGCTGCCATTATTGCGATCAGGGTCTTGCCGCTTGCAGTAGGTGTTGTGACCAGCAAGTTCTTGCCTTCTAGGAGACCATGTGAGACGGCTTGTTGCTGGGGGGGATAG
>WJXE01000266.1 GCA_009665115.1 Nitrosopumilales archaeon | reverse complement strand
GGCCAAGGCACGCCTTGAAGCAATGAAGCAGGTACTAACTGATCTCACAATTCGTTAAACTAATCAGGGAATGAATTTTATAGTATTTTTCGATTAATTCGCACAACCCTCAGAGAATATTGAAAATAAAATAATGGTAGTAGATTTACTAAACAAAAAGCTACATATTTCAACCTATTTATGAGGTGACAATATATATTGACCTATTGTACAAAGCTACGGATAGACGCAATTATATGAGTAGTACCATTGTTGCATTCGCCTTAGTTGCTAGCATTGTCGGGATTTTACTAACACCATCATCAACATATGCTCAAACATCGGGCGCTGCGATGAATAAAGTAACGAGCGGAGGCAGCCTTAATGTTATTCTTCAACCCTCTCCGTATCCAGTTGTAAAAGGTACACCAACCAACTTAAAAGTTAGTTTCGACCAGAAGGGAAGTAGTGCAGTACAACCCCACATTGATTACGATCTCACAATTTTTAAGAATGGCAAACAAGTATTTCAGGCATCAGCACTAGCAGGGCATCCAAACCAACCATTACATACTGCTGAAGGTATTGTTACCATACCATATACATTTCAACAACCCGGTGGATACGCACTTAACATCACAGCATATGGTATTCTCTTCAATCCAATAAGACCTGAATCTGTACAATTTCCAATCAGCGTAAATTAGTTTAAGTTACTATCCTATAAAATAAATTGTAGAAATATTAAACATATTGTTGCTGTCTTATCTGCTTCTTAGAAGAGTAGCCGACCATTCATTTTCTCACTTGCGTTATGACAAGCTGTTCGTGCTTTTGCAATAAACACGAGCGAAATGTGAAGACTTCAGTTCCTATCGAATTTGCTAAAACAGGTTTTCCTCGTTTAGGAAATCCATCAAACTATACTGACTGTTACTGATCTTTAACTATTAATGTCATTCAACTGGTGGTATTCCTCAGATCATTGGCACTATATTTCTGCTCGCATTGCCGGAGGACAATTGATTCATTACAACCTTGTAAAACTACGTTTTGCGTTAGAGAACTTCTCAATTTGCTTCATTCACGGGTCTAATATTTTTGAAGCGCTATGAATCGTCTTTTTTTTACCAGTGATATGATAAAGGCCTCGAGGTTGATCGCTTATTTCTGTGCCGCAATCTATCAGTACACATTTTGTTCGGCTCTTCATTTTCTGAGCTCCAGAAGCTTAGTTCACTGTATTTCCTTTTTCAGCCTATCTCCATGATGACGCTAGATTGACTAAATCTTCACCTATGACTGACATTTGTGTTTCCATTAGTAGGCCAGAATTGTAGGATTAGGTAGCATTAGTAACAATTATTATTAGATTATGAGGCGGTGCCGGTAAGATAGCTGGATGGGCTCTTGCATCATCTTTAGGAATACAGGAAAAATCCAAAATGCTGTATCCATTCGAATCTTTAATGTTTTTGGAGACGGACAGAACTTTGGGTATCCAGGGGTAATTACAAACTTTGCCGAGCGATTGTCTGCTATTTTACCGCCAGTAATCTATGGTAATGGAATCAGGCTAGGGATTTCGTTTTTGTTGATGATATTGTTGTTGTTAGCGCAATAGTGTTGTCAGCTGCAGACGCAGATAAGAAAAAGGTCGTAACGAAAGCAGACTTGGAATTCGAATTTTGACAATTGGCATCTCTGCATGCAGTGAGCGACTGAATTATGCAATAGTAGCATATCCTACCGCCGCCTTCTTATTTTATTAGTCCTCTGAAGATGCTTTTCCTAGCAAGCAACCCAGCTAAGATTACCCCGAGTATCAGCGACGTGCTGATAGCAGCGGAATGGAATTCCGGGACTACGACATATCCCGTCGCTACTCCATTTCTTGTGAGGTCTGGGGTTTGACCGGGCTTAGCTAATCCTGTTATTTGCACTTGCATATGATAAATTTCGTTTGCTGGAAAAACAATTGTTTCTGTATCAGCTGCATTCTTTGCTAACAGATTCTGTTTGGTTATTACTGGTTGATTATTTTTATCAAATATTTTTAGATTGTACCTAACATCGGTATTTGTTAATGGTGCTGTAGCGGTAGGATCATAGAATGAAATCTTTAATGTTGATTGTGTGTTTGCTGCAAGAGGATTTGGAGACCACGAGATTGCAGCATGAATACTACCGGTATTTGTAGGGATATCTGATGAAGTGGCAATCTGTGTCGTGGCGTTGAGTGGAGATAAAGCAAATTTCATCAGCCCTGTTGTGTTAGTCTTGGTTATACCTGCAGCGGTGCTGTTGTTATTGTTAGAATTCACTTCCTGTGCAAGTTTTACGATATCATTCTTGTTAACAAGAAAATGTACAATCATGTCATTAGGGAAGGAAAACGGATCGATAGCTAGCGAACGACCTGATAGCTGCTGACCATTAACTGTCGCGTTGAATTGATTCAAATTACCAAAGCCTTTCCAAGATTTTGGAAGCCTCATCTCCTCATGAACAAAGATAGGCTGTTGCTTGATACGTGTTAAGTTCCAATTAAATGGCATTGACCAACTGAACGATTTGATTGCTGGCTGTAGATTAAGATTGTTAATTTTATCGTAGTATGATATCAGAGTTGTATTATAGTTTTGTCCTTGATAATTCCAAATATTATGATAAACATCTCCGACGCTAAGATACGCATCAAATTTCGGTGCTTGCGCTGGGATGAAAATGTTTCTATCATTGTCTATGCTAAATATTTCAATATGGAAATGATATAGACCTCCTTGTAAAAGTAAGGGGCCTCTTACGAGTATATTACCGCCAGGATCGGCTACCCAAGCTTGCAGGAAGGGATCTTGTTCTCCGAATATCGTAAGCGGACCATTAGTTGGCTCTATCTTTAATGTTAGTAATCCATTGTGTGCGTGAAAGAAATCAAGCAACAGGGGCTTTCCAAGCGTTGATGTAGAAGATCCCCTTGTTACAGTTATTTGATAGGTAACGTGTTGGATGGTCTGATTGTTGTTTGCATCGAATAACCTAAATTGCATATATGCGTTTTGAGCGGCCCCAGTCGTCAAAACAGGCGGGTTCACCTTAACGTAAAGACTTGCTTGCCTGGTTCCTATGGAAGCAGGTGGTAGATTTTCTTGACTCAAACCATCTGCGTATACTTTTTGATTAAAGAAATAATACTCAACAGGGGACACAACCATCAGTAATATTAGAACTGAAAAACTAGACAAACACAATAGGGACCTTTTTCTTCCGGTTTTCAATCTCCGAAAAGACGAGGATGTATCCAAC
>WJXE01000265.1 GCA_009665115.1 Nitrosopumilales archaeon | reverse complement strand
GTTGATAAGTCCTGTGATGCACTCTGTATTATTGAGCTTCGCTCAGTCGCCAGCTCATTTCCCAGGATTATTTTTGTGTTCATGTTCGCTAGTATCGTTTTTGGAATAACGCTTGTAAGCTGAGTTATTGCAATAAGACCAATTTTGAATTTTCTACCCTCCCTTGCAATATCGCTGTAAATATTAGAACCAGAAGATCTAAGGACCTCGTCACCCAAAACCCTCGGAGCTTCTTCTATTACAATTGAAATTACAGGCTTCGTTCCCAAAATGCCCTCTTCTTTTGCGCTCTTGTGGCGATCCAGAATTTCGTGTGCTACAACGCTTCCTATCAGAAGCTCAGTCTGATCTTCCAACATCGACGTATCAATCACCACTTTTTTGCCCTCCTCAAGTGTATCTATGATTTGAGTTACCGTTGATTCTCCGACTGTATCGCTAAAAGCTCTCGTACGACATTTTAGTTGCTTGTCAGTATGATCGAAATACACTCCAAGAAGCCTGTTGAATTTTCTTCTTAATACGTTCAGAGTTCCCTTGGCTATTCTGACCTCTGGCTCGCCACCTTCGACATCACTGTTGATAGAAGTATCCCTTATAATCTCTGATATCCAGTTTTCACGATATACCTGATAAGCTAGATACATTGCATCCCACTGAGCTTCTGTGAAATCAACAATTCCTTTTAAGTGGTCAGGTGTTATGGATCTTAGGTTGATTACAAGTCCTACTGCTCCGTGAATGGCAGAAGCTTTGGGAGAATAATATTTGAGATATTTTGCTGCATGGGGGTGATTTCGCAACCCTATGGCAGCGGCTGTCCCAAAATACTCGTCATGCGCGTCCAAAACAAGAATTCCGCAGAAGTCCTTATCTAAAACGTCCCACAGCATGACCTTTATCAAATTACTCTTTCCCCTGCCCGTGGTAGCAGGAATGAGAATATGATGTGAGAGAACATCTGGACCTTCCAGATAAACGTCTGCATTTAGGGTCTTCGAACCAGTTCTGACCTTGCCAAAATATAATGGATTATTGGGTTTGATTAGGAAATTCAAATCCTCATTCTTGATGTGTCTAACGGATCCCATAAAATTCGGCAGAATTTTTGGATTGTGAGGACTACCATTGAGATATAAAATAGATCTCGCCAAAGCCAGCACATAATTTCTCAAATGAGGCTCCATGAAGTCTAGGCCTACACCGCTGCCTTCAAGTCTCATTCCCGAAATATTTTCAAGTGAAGATTGTGAAATCTGACTACCATATAAGAGATCAAAAACCTGTAAAAAAAGCTTGCCTTCATTTCTCTCCTCCACAAGTAGATCACCTAATTCAATTGCTCCATCACTTTTCTGTCTAATAATTAATTTTTCCACTCCGCCAGCAATAATTTCCCCGCAACTATCATCATTCATCTACCATAGCCTCCGACCAAGAGATTCAGAATATGATGTGCATCTGTCGATCGCATATGATGTGCAAATTTCTTCCACAAACCTAACTTGGACATCTCCGAAAGAAGCATTACTCTATAGGTCTCAGTCTCGTTTGCTCTAACTCTTGCATTGTTGTCTGCATCTATAAGCCCATACGGATATCCTGGAAAGCCTATATCAACCGAATTCTTAGCCAAGCAGGTTATAACTTCATTGAGGTTCAAATCATCCAAATCCTTCATTTGTCTATTACTTATTTCATATCGAAATATATGATCGGCTTTTTTATGTAGCTTCACAATGGTCATTATAACTGAGTGATCCTTTGACAGACCTTCTGCTAGAGGTGAGTAATACCATTCCTCGAAGTTTATTCCCCAATCCTCTACAAGTTTGTGTAGAGAGCCAAGCAATGACAAGCCGGTTGTCGTAATCATATTACTCGTCTTCGCGAGACCAGAAAAGATTACGCCTTTATTTCGTGCCCGTTCATGGAGAACGTCAAGGTAGTGTACTTCGTTAGGAAAGGATGTTTGAAGGGTTCCATCCGATATCAGTACATCGCCTTTATCTAGGATTCTATCTATAATAAAGCGCGAATAATTCCATTCAGCAAATCTTCTTGCTACAGAAGCAACCTCTTTAATATCTGTTCTTGTGGTTCCTCGTATCAGACGACGATCTGTGGAATCAAATGATAAGTGTGATTCAAATGGAAGATAATCGCTAAAATCATTCTTTGTAGCAAAGAGTAAAGTCTTGTATTGAATACTATTATCATTAAGGTTCAAAAGAGTAACTGAGAAAAAATCTATTGCTTGAGGTAATTCATTTTGATTTATCCTTTGTGTTTCGTTAAATACGTTAAAGTATATCCTATTTAATTGAACTGAAAAATTCGGTGCCCCTATTAGCTCTTGGTTGCCACCATCTACAAATGCGATTTTTCTTGAGCTGCCGTTTCCGTTGATTGGATAAAAGTTCTCTCTTGCAAAAGGATAGATCCTGTATGCATCTTGTTGAAAGTAAGGGTCACCCAGATCATATTCGTTGACGTTTTGGTGCAATCCATTTATTAGCCTACTGATTGTTTCGCTCAGCATCACGCTACTCCTTCTACGATGCAAGGAACATAATAAATGATAGTGTTGATGAGCACATGGGTAATATGCAATTAGGAAAAAAATTCCATTGCGAATATTCAAGGAAACTACAGATGTTTTACTTTGTATCTTACAGGAAGAAACTAGGTTTTTTAGTTTATATAGTAAGGATTAATCCTTAACCAATCTGTGTCAAGAAGAAATAATAGAGTAGGATTCCTCTTTATTCACACACTCTGTGATCTTGATAATTTGTTAATTAGTTGATTAATCATTTTCTGTTGCTGGAGTATTAGGGCCATAAATAGTGATTCAGTCGAGTAGTTGTCACCTTTGGCAATAGCTGCATCACCATATTTCCTACATTCATTCAACATTTCGTGAAACAGAATTCTATTTTCTTCACGTAATGCATATTCAAAACCTTTCCATGATTCAATCTCTTTGGTAAGAAAATCTTCCTTATTCTTCTCCATGGCCATGTGCTGACGTTATTTGTTTCTCTTCGATTTAAGAATTGAAACACTAATGAGGGAGAGGGGAGCTGTGCCTCGTTTTAATCTCACAACTCTTTCTTGTCTATTTAATCGTGTTTTTAACACAAAAAACTATTGATTATTTGAAGGGATCTGTTAACCGTTTAGACTTAGTCTTCCAAAACTGCGAAGGGATAGTGGATTTAAGAGGCTCTATGTTTAATAGAATCAAAATTATCATGAAATCTATGACAGATGAGAGATGGTTTAAC
>WJXE01000264.1 GCA_009665115.1 Nitrosopumilales archaeon | reverse complement strand
GTACTCTTACGTCCGATCGATTTTTTTTATCATTAGTGTAATGGTTGCACCAGTGGCTAGTATCCACGCTCCAACCCCAGATGGGATATCGTTTCAAATTCATATTCTTGATAAGAACCCTTTTTTAATAATTACCTGTTAATCCAGCTTCGTTAAGATGCCTTCTCTTTACAACAGATTCGTATTAATACCACTCTATGTGCCTATATCTTCCCCAGCTTCTTGACATATTTTTTGTATGCCTCAAGATATGATTTCTTGTCTCCTATGTCAATAAATCCTGATTCTATTTTAAACCCTTTTACAAATCTATTTTGTTCAAGAGCTTTTCTTACTGCATCGTCCATTCCGAAGGCGCTTGACTTGGGTACAAGTTTGAGAAATTCCGGCTCCATAACATAACAACCGATGTTAATTAACCCCCTCACCTCTGGTTTTTCTCTCCAGCTGATGACTCGGTTTCTTTGCTTTTGTTTTTCACCCGCTCCTTCTTTTCCATCATTAATATCTATGAACCCATACCTCAGATTTGTTTTATATGAGAGTAGTGCCATTGAAATAAATGCCTTAGAACTCTTATGTTCACCTATCATCTTATCGAGATCAAATTCGTAAACCGCATCTCCGTAGAGACAAACGAAGGTCTCATCTAAGAATTTCTCTGCTGTCTTTAATTGTCCTGCGGTAGCTAGGGGTCTATCCGACCTGGCATAGTCTATCTTGATACCGAATCTACCTCCATCTTCAAAATAATCTTCAATTGTCCTATGAAGATAGCTCACGCATAGAATGATATGGTCGATTTTACAATTGCTATTGCTATTACTATTACTATTGCTATTATAATTACCACTTGTAACCCACTCAATTATGTGCTCAAGTAATGGCTTATTACCTAAAGGCAACATCGGCTTAGGAATAAAGAACGTATACGGTTGTAATCTTGTTCCTAAGCCACCAGCTAAAATTACTGCTTTCATGTATCTTGGTGTAACGCCGCCCTCTCTATTACCTGTGGTTCATTAATGGGACATATATATATAAAACGTGAAATGTTATTTGCCCGTCCTGCTTTGTTGGTTCTTTTAATACATAGTTAACAATCTATATTTGACACACTGAACTTTGATATTTTTCTACCATTTATCAGTATGTATTTATGGCCTAATTTAGAGCTCATTCCTATGACCAGCAGGACACAAGAGGAAGCCCAAAAAAACAAAGAAAAATGTCTAAGAATACTTGCAGTGTCGCCAAGTATACGTTACGCCGGAAAAATGAACAGGTTTGGACGAACTCTTGGAGGACAGCTCCGTAAAGGGGTAGTACCTTTGTTCAAACCAGACGAAGCCCGCAATGAGAACTTTCTTGAAGCGACAAGGAACCAGCTACGCAGAACCTTTGAACATTCTATCGGCAAGACAGAGTATACTTTGACTGAAAATGAAAAGGTCAAAATCCTTACGTTGCCTAACGAAGCTTTCTTTTATTATGTCACTCTAGATAAGGATACGAGTCCAGAGCAAATTAACAAAATCATCGGTTCACTGAGAGAGTTAGTCAAAGAAGAGCACATTTAAACTTGCTCGTGTATTCGGTCTTGCCAGGATTCTTTGTATTATCGGTGGTAGGCAAGTACCACTGGCGTAATCCTATCCTATCCTCTTCGGAAGGTAATTAGATGATAAATGTCTTGTTGAGCATTACGGTGAGTCCACAATCTAATTTACGTTCAACGGTTGATTTTTGCAAACGCTTTAAGTCTTCGGCGCATTTCTTTATCGTGGGAAATAGATGGATGATAAGGGTCTGCAAGTATCACTTCGTACCAAAAGTAACGGCCATCTTTGTGAAGGTAATAAGACCCTAGACTCTCCATGTTTGGAAAGCTTTCAAGAACTCTTCGTTCAGCAACACGCTGCATACTTATTCCTTGTTTGATGTGTACAACACCGAGGTGTTTTGGTCTTCTGCCTGAAACCGGTCTTTGCTTCCTCATACCTCCCCTGCCTACTCTTGCCCGCACCAAAATGATACCTTGTTTTGCTTTGTAGCCCAATTTCCGCGCTCGATCTAGCCTACTCGGTCTTTCGATTCTTTGTATAGCATGTTCCGTTCTCCAAGTAATTGCTTTCGACTTTAGTTCATCAGCATTAAGCTTCCACATTTTGAGCCATGTTGCAGCCATGTAGCCACGCATATTGTTCGTACATGATTCGATGACCCTTAATATCTGTATACAAGATGAATTATCGATCGACATCCCTCGTTGCACAGAATATCTACGCACATAGACGTACACAATAGAGCGATAAGCAGATTAAACACTAAGCGTCACATTTACCGACTAACTACTCACCAAATCAGATTGGTTTTCGTACATGATCTGTATTACCTTTTCTGCAATGACTGTAGACGCAAGTTCCTGTGACTCTTTGGTCTGTGAGCCTATATGAGGTGTACATATTACGTTTGACAGCTCCATAAGCAATCTATTCGTTGGTGGTTCGATCTCAAATACATCTAATGCCGCGCCTGCAATTCTATTAGCCTTTAGAGCTTGGTATAACGCATTTTCATCGATGACCCCACCACGCGAGGTGTTGATGACGTATGTCGTTGGTTTCATCTTTGCCAAGAGTTCTGCATTGAGCATGTGTCTCGTTTCAGATGTTAAGGGTACATGACAGGAAATAAAATCAGCACTCTCTACCAATGTATTAAGATCAGTTTTAATCAAGCCTACTTCTTTGACATAATCTTGATTTATAGGAAAAATGTCATATCCAATGACGTTCATACGTAGCCCGCGTGCAATACGTCCTACATTCCGACCTATGTTTCCTACACCAATAAGCCCCAGATACTTTCCCCTTAATTCTATACCCATCAAATTTTTCTTTATCCAATTCCCCTTCTTTAGTTCACTGTCTGCTCGTGTAATGCTCCGAGCAAGAGCTATCATGTTGCCTATAGCGAGTTCGGCCACTGCGTTAATAGCTGCCTCAGACGCGTTGATTACGGTTATGCCTTTGACTTTGGCACTATCAACATCTATATTGTCAAGACCAACGCCTACACGTGCGATAATTTTTGCATTAATTGCTGCGTCTATAACTTCTCGACTAATTTTTGTTCTGCTTCTGACAACGATGACTTCATAACCTTTGACCCTAGAAATGAGTTCATTTGTCTCGATTTGAGGACAATAGTCCACAGTCATTCCTGCTTTTTTTAAGGTAGAAAGGCCAACATTATCTATTGGGTCACAAACCAGAACCTTGCAAGTAATATGCACAT
>WJXE01000263.1 GCA_009665115.1 Nitrosopumilales archaeon | reverse complement strand
CCAATGCATAGATAAACTCAGGTCGCCGCTCTAAGAACGTGAAGCAAGACCAACGGATGACCCACTATCATGGAGGATAATTTCGTCCATCGCGATCATTATCATCTTGTTTCACGAACATCTCTTTTTGGCAAGTTTTTGAACGAGTTTGATTGAGGTTCTTTTTAGTCTATTTTCGGATTGGTTACTCACCCAAAAAATTGAGGTTTAATATTTTGTCCCATAACTTTGTAGCCTAACCAAAATAATTAGTGCTTTATTTAGGCGAGAGCTAAATTCATTCATTGTATATATTTACGCGCATAATCACGCGCATTCTACGTGATGCCGTATAATAAATATGTTAAAATAATTGAATGATATAATATCTTAAGGTCATCATGCCGAGGTTTCTTGATGTTCATTCAATGAAAGGTCTTGATGAGGATTCTCTAAAGGAAATCCAGAATGCGCCAACAGATGAATTCGGAGTCCTACATCTAAACATACTCTATAATCCAGAGGTTGACAGATGCTTCTGTTTGATTGAAGCCCCATCTGTGGAAGCAGTTCAGAAATATCATAAAAAAGTTGGTCTCAAGTGCGATTGGATCACAGAAGTAAAGACGACTGCATAGGCTATCTCTAATTTCATACGATATTTCTATTTTACCAGCAGCGCATTTAGCAGCGGAGATAAACGCATTGGTTTTTGCTGGTAGCAAAGATCCTGGCTATTCCATTCCGGTCATTGACAATAATCATGCTAGATTTGATCTTCGGTCACGTAAATGCGAAATTTGTTGATGTGGCTAAGACACCTCTTAGCAGTGAGCTTCAAAACAAGATGTCACAAGAGTAGTAGGAACTACAATAACTGTGCTCAATCTTCATTGTACACTACGTCAAATAATAATAAATTTTTTTCTTATATCTTTGAGTCATCCGCATTTCAATCAACTAGCAGGAATTTTCTTTTCTTAATTATGATGTGTGCCGTCGCGCTCGCCATCTCTATTCAAGTTAATTCGCCGTAGTGGTGTAATTGCCGATCCACTGCTTTGTTGCTAACACTTGTGAACCAAGACCAAAGCAAAAAAAAGACATTGCTCCCAAAAAATGTTGTCCTTAGGGAGGAGTGCGAAGCTGAATGCAAAATTATTAATCGGAATCTTTTGAATTCCATACTTTGTATAAAAACATTGTGTAGTAGCCCTGAAGAAGAAGAATATTGTAGATACATTCTTAATTCCTTTATAATTACTCATTCAAATCTTATATTGATATGTCAAACAAACCAACACAAAGAGACAAGCAGATTATTACTGTAGCAGTAGCATTAACGTTTGGACTAGGCGCATTCATATTTCCAACTATGATGAATTCTTTTGTTCCATCAGCATATGCGTTAAATTGGCATCCTGCTCATCTCAATGTGAATTTGCAGCAACTATTAGCACAGATAAATCAATGCGTGGACCAAGGTACGCAGTGTTTCAACTCTGGAAACAACCAAGCAAATATTCATTTGCACCAAGGTTGGTTCAGCCATGTTGATTTGGGCCAGTCATTAGCACAAGTAAATGATTGTTCAGGCGGTAGTTCGTGCATAAACTCCGGAAGCAACAATGCGAATATTCATGTCGGTAACCATCATAGTAGTGGCAATTCCAATTATGCTAAAATAGATCAATCAGTAGTACAAGAAAATCATTGTTCAGGCGGTAGTACGTGTATAAACTCCGGAAGCAACACTGCTAATATCAACATCAATTAAATGAATTAGGATTTCACATGGAATAATCCTCTTTTTTCTTTTTAACAGAACCTCTGAATTTAGATCCAAAAAACTTTATCGTTGTTGAATTATCAATTCCTGCTTGGTAGCAAATTCGTTTCACTCTGAACTTGTCCGTTCTATCATAGCTAGCTAGGATATCAGACTTAAAATATTTAAGATGGATTTAGGATAGGTGTGATCAACATAACACTTCGTGAGTTACAACTAATGCTTGAGGATTCACGATATCGATATTTAGTAGTATTAAAGGTCCACCTCTAGGGTCATATGGTCCAAGTCGTGATGTTTCCAAGATTTGCTCTGACATCCTTTGCTAAACTCCTATATGTTGTCAAAGTATTAGATGGTAGTACGCCATGGCAATTCCGTACGTTCTTATTGGTATGATAAAAATATTATATGATGAAGAGTAAGCCACCTTTACTAAATTGTTGCCCCTCATGAGGTGAAAATAAAATAATCAAAACAGAAAAAATTTTTACATCGCTAAGACCTTTCGTTGCCGATAGTCATACTGGCAAAACAAAATTCTGTGCGAGCTGTGGTAATTTAGCTACTCAGGAAGCCTTATTCAGTTTTGGCGGCGGAGTTACTGTCATAGAAAGATATTGTGACATATGTGCAAGAAAAGTGAAGTAAAGTAATCAGCCACTTATACTCTACTTATGACGAGCAATAACAACAATGAGGATTTTAACATGCACACGCTATAGGACACATATTGGACTCTTACCAGTACAAAACATGAAGTCAGTTCAAAGAAATAATAGTCTATATGATTCGAAGAATACTATATTGAGATCAGGTGTTTATAACGGATAACTTTTTCTCATTATGCCGTCGTGAGATAATGAAATTGAAGAAGATTTTCAGATCGATCCGATCCCTAAAGAGTGCTAGTGGCAACGCAAGACTTTGTCTAGCGTGCGGTAACACTCCTACTCGGGAAGCGTTATTTAATGTGGGTGAAGAACTTGCCCCAATCGAAAGATATTGTGACACATGTATGATAAAGATTAACTAACCGCTCCTGCAATCCTCCAAGAGTACTCAGAGCTTGATTCTATACTAAAATAATTATGTAATGGATTAGAAATTTTATGAGTTGATGATTCAAACCAAAGATAGTAATCCAGCCCCGAAGTCAGTTGCCGCTGATTTTGAAATGTCTTATTATGCTGTATAGTTATCCTGAAATGTTAAGGCTAGTAGCTGCTGCCATCAAGCGTGGTTAGAATCAGGTTAGGTTATTTTGAATTATCGAGGATTAATTAATCATTTTACTATAACGTTATGTATGTCAAGTAATACAGCAACTAGTACAGACCTTATAGAAATTAGAAAAGTCCAGGCTCTTACTGGAGAACGCAGCTTTACATTGGTCTTTCCGAAGCACTTTGCGGTCGAATTAGGCATAGGAAGGGGCGATTTTTGCAAATGCCAAGTAGATGGAAATCGACTGATCGTGGAGAAAATGAATCCTTAAAGGAGATGATGAAAACCAAATGCATTTTTGTATAGAAAAATCGCAATACTCTGAGTC
>WJXE01000262.1 GCA_009665115.1 Nitrosopumilales archaeon | reverse complement strand
GGCTCGGCCTTGCATTATGTTGGGGAAGACACCATGAAGCTAGCCGACTAGCCTTAGGAGTCCCTAAGCATACCCCCCACCCCCATGGGTATGGGTGGTATAGGCGGTATACTTGTTGTGTATGTGCGTCGTTGCTTACCCGCAAGATTTTACGAATGAATCGGAATCGTTGCTATGATGCTCGGAAACTAGTCAGTCATATATTGGAAATTTTTAGCCAAAACATTGGGAGTATAAAATAAACATGTCGTATGATAGAGATAGTGAATATGTCCGTTCTAGGGACGACAGAACCAAGATTCGAAACTTGGTTTTCTTTGGCAGAGAAAGCAGTAGAGACTTTCCACGCTGTCCCTCTTGTCTGGAACAGTGGCGTTTAGAAATAGTAAACTCAGAAGATGGTACTAAGAAGATGGGCAAGTGTGTTCGGGGCTGTGGACAATTATTTGAACTGGAAACTATGCGTAATGATGAGACTGGCGGCAACATGTTAACTCCAAAGTATACGTCAAAGTACGGCAGTACAGGAAAGACTCATAGTTTCATTGTTTCTAAAGATAAGAAGAAAAAGCGTAAGGATATTGGGTCAATAAATGATCAGCTTAGTGAAGAGGATAGAGATGATATTCGTAAGTCACTAGGAGCAGAGCCGAATTGAAAATTTTGTTTAATGGTGAGGAGGTTGCAGAAGTATATTTTGAGTATATAAACAGACATATAGACGCAGAACAGACAGAGGAGTGTCCTCTTGAATTCCATACTGACCTAATACGTAAAAGTGCAACACAAATTAGTCGTGCTAGAACTCCAATATGGCGTGGCGTTAAGATAATTTCATTCTCACTCGATAAAGACATATTCAAATACGAAGGCATTGATGCAAAGGGCAAGAAGATAGTGACAGTAATTATTCCATTTGCTCAGATAAATTCCATACAAACCTACAGTCGAAAACGAAGAGTCACGAAACAAAACACAAAAGCACAGATGCAGACACTAGATGCGACAACGATTCAGGATTTAAGATAATGATAACAATAATAGAAATTGTTGAAAAAGTAAGGATAAATGAGATGTACGACATATACAGTATGAGACGACGGACTAACTAACCAATGCAGAATATTAGAATCAAGTGCGCCAGCTGCAAAATTATCACAGTTGAAAATCTACAGTCTGGGAAGATACTGAATCGAATAGAGTCTATCAGGTATTGCGACAAGCATAGGCAAGACAGTTTTAACTTAGATTAGGACTTCTTCTTCTTTTGTCTTAGTTTAGCATCTTCTAGCGATTTGTTTTTCTTACTTTTCATATTAATCCTTTAGTAAGTGTCTATGATATTTAGTTTTGACTATCGTGTTATATCTCCCTCAACTTCATAACCCAGAAAGTCTGACCAGCTAATCCACTCGTCAGCATAAACTTCGTCAGGATTGTCAGGAATATCGTTTGGTTTGTTCCCTGATTCACAATATGCTATCCATTCAGGTGGAACGAATCGTTTGGTCATTTCCTATCTACCCAAATCCTTCCGACAATTCTTACACAGGTAGTATTTAACACCCTTAAGCTCATGCGTACTCAACTCTGCACAAAATTGATCACAGTACGAACATTTTCCTGATGGTGCTGTAGGTAAAAAGGAAGTCATGCTGTAATAGCTACTCTCCATTTCAGTTTATAGAAACTAGACCGTGGCCTTGTCCTCATCCTAGATCCGCAGCAGGGACAAAAATCATTATCCCATTTCATGTAGATTTCGCATGTTTGACATCGCTTCTCTCCATTTAAATAATGATGTCCCCTAAATCCTTTAAGAACTACATGATTGATACATATACCTTTACATGACAGTTTTCTTATCACTCACTTGCACATATATCCTGATTAATATCTCTCTCAATCTGTTTCCTACAGGAAATTCATATGATATCTTTATGGAATCATCTAAGAATTTTAATGTTCTATCTTTATCTGGAATGTCACTATAAATAATCTCGTCTAATGCAAGAGCTATACCCCTGTAACTCATTTCCCTTGAATATATTTTTACTTCCTTCAGGTATTCCTGATCTTCTATACTGAGATTGATAGTCATTTCTTATTCTCTATCTCCTTAATATATTCACAAAACCCACAACAACCGCAATACTTGCCAGTATCTTTACAATCACAATAACATAACTCTAGACAGCATTTGCAAGTCATTATTTTGTGGATTTACCAGCCTTCTTACTTCTAGCTTTCTTCGCAGCCTTGTTTGTCATTTCTTATAAAGAGCCTCATTTATCATGGTTCCTAGACGTAATCTTGGAGCCAATTCTGTGTTGTCTTCTTCAATTATATCCTTAAACTGTTCCGATAATGTTTGATGCATCCTATGTGTTAGAATACCCAAACTGCTACCTTTTCTAACCAATCGTTTAATCATATCCATCTTGGCAGCTGCTTCCTCCTCAAACGCAAGTTTCACTTTGGCTAAATACATTTCATACTCATTTCTGTCTTCTAAGCTAGTCATTTCTTCTGTTTCCTTGGCCTATTCCAATATGGACTCTTACAATTAGCGCATGTTTCTGGTACTACATTCTTACTGCGTGGCTGCCATACATGCCCACATCTATAACACTTGTAGGCTTTTACCTTAATTTCGACTTCTGGCACTTTCATCATATTCTATATACTCCTATTTTAACAGCTAACAGTATTTAAATGTATTCGTCATGCTTCTAATGACATTCTACATAGGAGTATAAAGAATGTTTATTAGGCTCCTCATTGTATAGATAGTCGGTGAAAAGATAGGTGAGCAACCAAACCTCAAAAATAGCCAGTGCTAACAGCACAACGGCAAAAGCGACAAACAAGGTGAGTACCCAACGTGAATTCACACCTGAAGAGATAGACAATCTTGAACGACTAGACAGACAGATGGAAGAATTAGAACATAAATCAAAGACTAGTTCATTCCTAAGCTTCGAAGTAGACGTGAAGGAAAGAATAGAATTCAATCCAGCACTAACACAATGTAAGCCTAACATGATCTTTGGTAAAGTACAAAGGCTTGCTAATGGTGAACCTAAGCGGGGTCCAAATGGCGAAATGTACAAAGAAAGTGACGGTTCAATCCTAATGGGTCTGAATGGTCAACCTGCCAAACCAAGTACCAAGTGGCTATATTATGGATGGCATTATGGCAACAAAGAAGAACATCCATTAGAATGGGCAATAGGCAAACAGAACCATGAGAAGATCCGTGACTTTATGAAAGACCTTCACACAACGGTATTTGACATAACCAAAAAGAAAGGTGAGAAGGAAAGAATAG
>WJXE01000261.1 GCA_009665115.1 Nitrosopumilales archaeon | reverse complement strand
GTTGCTACCAGCACAATCATGTTTCTTTTTTGTGCTTGTGTACTCAAAGATGAATAATAGTAAGAAACGAAATTCACTAATGCTGTTATCCAACAGTAATTCGATAATGCAATCATAACAGTAACAAAAGAGTTCTGTGTATGATGTCAAGATTGAGGTAAGGATGGCAAGGATCATATACACTAGAGTTTCTGATACAAACTGTAATGTAAGGATCAAAGGTAAGGATCAAATATTAAATAAAAGAAATTGGTTCAGATATCCTATCACAACTTGTTCTTTGATGGAATATCTGAAGCATTGTTTAGTGAGATACCAGAATCAACAGTCGTCAAATGTAGAGTATTGTTGAACATTGAACGATTCGAAATTGGACAGAGTTACGTTACAGCCAAAGTACAAAATAGATATGGCGACAAGGTTACGATCAATATACAGGGCGGTAGGCCCGGAATAGAACTGCAGGAAAGCCTTTTCAAAATTAAAGATCAAGATAGAGGAGGTAGTCCACGTTATGCTTATCTATTGACAAAACTAATACAGACTAAGAAAATTCTGGTGAGAAAGTTGCCTGTGATTGGAATGAGGGATTGGTTGTTAATTTATGAGGATACGTTAGTCGAACTCTCAGTAAAAGACGAATATGATGAATTGGAGATTGTTGTGGTTTAAAAAATTCCTTGATTTGAGTTTTGGAAAAACTGTTTAAAATAGGCATGCCTTCTTATTGGTTTGGTCAGTCTACTCGTTTCTAAAATGACGAATAATAGAATAACATAATGAAATTCAATACAAAACAGCGAAGGAAATCAAAGCAGTGTAGGCTGGAATCATACGAAGGTACTACCACCGAATTACCTTTGAAACGTAACAACAATGGAAGGGAAATAAGGATAGAATAATAAAGGCGTTCATTATCCACTTCCCCTTTGTTTATTCTTCATTTAATTTCTTAGAACAGCGTACAGCCTTATGGAATCAAATTTGAAGAAAGCAGAAACGGCTCAGAGCTAGAAAGAGGTCATCATTACCGTTTCTTGCAGTAACACTCATCCATAATCCTTAGCAATAGATAAACGTTGGGTGGTATACATCAAAGAATCCAAGCTGTCCTAGCATTGGTATCGGTTTATTCAACTTCTTCGCACCCTTTAATAAAAAACCGTATTTTGGTGCAGAAAAGTTGATGCTAAAATGCTTGTCTTTATCTGCAAGAAAATCTTCCTTGCTGGTATATTTCTTGACATCATATAGAAATGCAAGCCCCATTACTGCACCCTTTGTTAATTTGCTACAGTCAATATTCAATAAGGTAGCACTCTGTTTGTCAATGGCTTTTGATGCATGGATAAGGAATTTCCCTCTGAAATTAGTATTCCATCTTCTTGTCTCTATAATCTTTCTGCCATCTACTACAAGCTCAGCATACGGTTGTCTAAGAGACAAGCATTTCAATATCTTTTCATCTTTTTACTCTATGTACTTGGCTCTTCTGCGAGCAATATGACCATTTCTACATCCCGTGGCAAAACCCATGGTATGATTCAGATTAGATGGTCATTACAGATGACTGCGATAGGTAAAGAATTTTAGTTCGATAATGAATTGTTATCCCGGGGTTTTTTATAACTCTTAAATTAGATAATGACCTTCTGTCAGTATGAATACCAGAAAATATAATCACAGAACAAGAGCTATAATAGGATGGGCGATAATAGCGATTTCATTTCTTTCTGCAGCTATACTGCTGTCATTGCAATATAGCCTCTCGGCAAATGCTCAGAATCAGAAAACTAATCAGTCACAATCGCAGTCAAATAAGACAAAGAGCGCAAATACTGCGGCTCCACCCATAGGCAACGTGCAACAGTTATCGAAAGCCTTAGGAAACAATAGTAAGATACTAGCTAACAATACTAATATTGGCAATCCTAATGCCGGCAAAGCTGCCTCTGCCCAACAGAAAATTACTTCAGGAACACCTACGAATGGACTCTCATCAAATCCAACTAAAGGCTCACAAAAAACTCCTGCTGCGGCTGGCAGCTCTGGTCAAAACAAAACTGAGCAAACAAAACGGAGTAATATGACTAACATGACTGCAGGAACAGGGAAAAGCTCAGGAGCAGTAAATTCAACTAAGAAATAAAAATTACCCAAAAACAAGATGAGAGGGACCAACGCAGTTACTGCGAAGCATCTCAGAACTAGCCTAACTTCTTTTTATTTTAACTTCTAACACATGCTGGTGGGAGTATTTTGTCTAAAAAGTTATAATCTTGCAGTTTTACCCTATCATAAGCAAGAGGAAAAAAACGATATTAGAAAAAATGCCGACGATAATTTTGGAATACTGCATTCATACAAGGTGAGTCAGACCATGACGAATTTGAAGAAATGATTTGATTGTTAAAGAATTGGAGCTACTAGACAGCGTGAGGGCGTTCTCAAGGCATTTCGATCGGGGGTTCAAAATTTACGTCAAATTATACCGAATTGTTGGTAAAACTGAAATTAGAAAGAAAAGAAATGAGTCTGCAGTGTGAAAAATACTTGAAATAAGAGTACGCGAGGGCCGACTTTCTGCGCATAGTAGTCGACTTCGTATTTATTTTTCGCAATTACAAATCCGTTCCATGCTTTATGTAATGCTCCCAATGTCTGATTCTCAAAATAAAATGAATCTAGTGTGTCTAAAATCGAATACCGTGATAACATTCAGCCTCTACGGAGATGAAGCCACTATCTTTTAGATGATACTGTTATTTCTGCTTGGTCTTCTTTTATGTCTACTTTCCAGACCACTTCATCTCTAGAAATAAATTCTATACAAAGCAAAGAGGCAGCAGAAAAATATCAAGTGGTTACTACATGGAAATTAAATCGCCTAGGAATAGAATGATCAAGAATTGTGATCGTATCTTAAAGTTGGTAGGTCTGGGTAGACTGACAGACGTATTAACTTTAAATTATCAAAAATAGCACTAACGTAGCATTAGTGCTGGTTCCTACTCGTCTGCTCAATGTTAGGAAATTACTTTCCTAAAATAATAATTTTGTGTTAACTAGATACAGACTTGTAACTTTTGCCTTTACCTTACGAATCATGTCAAGTTGGCATTCAGTTAATGTCTTGGGTTTGGTTTCATTTGGAGAGGAATCGATATAACAAATGTTTTACCCGTCTCTGGAATATGCCTACCTGAAAAAATAAAAAATTCTTCAATATCATCTTTTACTAGAAGAACTTGAAGGAGCAGTCGTACTTGTATTCAATGAACTTGTATTTGTTCCTGTAGTCGAAGTAGTAGCATAGGAAGATCTGCCAACACA
>WJXE01000027.1 GCA_009665115.1 Nitrosopumilales archaeon | reverse complement strand
GTGGACAGCATAGGGACCGATGCACAATCGATCTACGTACCAATATTAGAGCTCGAAAGCTCCACTCTTAGATTCCCACCATGATACCGGCTGAGCACGAATTCATTATCATGATATAAAGCAAGTAAATGTGAGATTCCATCGTATGAGAAATTTGTCGAACGAAAAATTATAACCACAGTCAGCAATACGAAGAGCTCCTTGTGCATATCGATCAACTTGATAATAACTTGATACCTATCAGAAGGACCATTTTACAATATCGTTGATTAAATTGTTTTTATCGATCTAAAGCCAGAGCTGTTTGCCCACTCATTCAAGATTTACAAGGAGGAAAAACGACTTGCGAATCCGTCATAATCCGATAAATTGAATAAGAGTACCTCGGATTAACAAAACCTGCTCTTGAAAGTAGCTCTGTCCATTGCTGGCAGTGATTCAGGTGCCGGCGCGGGAATACAAGCAGATTTAAAAACTTTCACAAGTCTGGGTGTTTATGGATGCACAGCAATAACGGCGGTAACGGCACAGAACACCCAAGAAGTTTCTAGCGTGTTCGAAGTCACTCCTGAATGCATTACTGAACAAGTTCGATCAGTCATTCTCGACATGCCACCAGATGCTATTAAAATCGGAATGGTCTATAATAAACCAAATATTGAAACTATTCGTAGGGTATTGAAAGGGTCTAAGGTCCCAGTTGTACTAGATCCAATCCTGTCAGCAGGTACCGGGGGAAAACTTCTTCTGCCTGAAGCTTTCGAATCTTTTAAGGCAGACCTGATTCCGCTTTCAACTATAATAACTCCAAACCGAATTGAAGCACAAAAAATCACGGGTATCCAAATAATATCACGGAGTGACATTGCGAGAGCAGCCAGAAAAATAAAAAATCTTGGGGCAAAAAATGTTATCATTAAAGGTAATCATTTTGAAAAAAAACAAGTCGCTGACATTCTTTTGACTTCTGAGGGTAGGCTGATCGAAGTTTCAAATTCAAAATTAAGTTCAGAGGAGATGCATGGCACAGGATGTAATTTTTCTGCAGCAATCACTGCATTTCTTGCAAGAAATTTCAGTATAATCGACGCTTTCAAGTTGGCTAATAAATATGTGCGGGATTCCTTGCAAAATGCCTTAAAAATAGGCAAAGGACTTTTGGTTTCTAATCCTGCATCTAGTATGTACGACTACGCCAGCCGATATGTCGTTTTGAAGGGGCTGCAATGGGCTATTGAAGATATCGAAACGTCCGATAATTTTGGCATTTTGTTACCTGAAACTCAGTCAAATATCGCATTCGCTCTTCCGGACGCACGAGAGTTAGATCATATTGCTGCTATCAAGGGGAGAATTATCAAAATTGGTGACACCGCAAGATCTGCTTCTTCAATGGTCGAGTTCGGTGCCTCCAAACATGTTGGCTCCGCACTTCTTGCATACATGACGGTCAACAGACTCGTCCGATCCGCAATGAACATAAAATACGATGAGAAAATAAGAAAAATTACAAAGGCATTTTTTAAGGTCTCGAATTACGACAGAAGTAAAGAGCCCAGACATATTTTAAAGAAAGAGGGGATGTCAATTTTTTGGGGAATTAAATATGCATTAGCAAAAAATCCGGAAGCTGAAATTATATATCACGAAGGGGCTATTGGTAAGGAGCCTATGTGCATCATATTTGCGAGTAATCCTGCAGAGGTCGTCAATAAGATTCGAATAATATTGAAAAGGTATTGACCAAGTAGAGATAGACAGTTCTGAGGATACGTAACTATATCTCATGCTAATATTCTAGGCCGAAAATTATTGGATTTCGTCTTCGAGATTTCGGCGCGCTTTATTCGAAGCGTTTAGTAGATAGCCTCCGACTGCTCCAACACCTATTCCACCTATAATGAAAATGGGAGGAACTAAATCCATACCGGGCACCACAAACAATGAGTTGATATGTGTGAATGCAATCCTGGCTGCAGACATGCCGGCAATCAAGATAATACCAGTAATTATGAGGATAAGCGCCGAAGTACGTCCTGCACTTGATCTTGAGAGTCCGAGGGCAGCGCCAGCAAGTATCAGGCAAGGTACGCCTGCTATCGAAACGATTAAGACTAAAACCCCAATAGGATCGACGAAGACTTGTGGTCCCTTTCCTTCAGGGCCTATCAAGAAATTGTAGAATGATATAATCAGGGCTACAAACATGACCCCGAGCGCAAGGGATCCCAAAGCTACCCAGGTTTCAAATTTTGCCATACGAAATTGCTGCTCTAGTTATCCCCTATGTGATACCTACCAGGCCGGCAAGCTCCCTTCTGCATGCTGAACCTAACACTTCTGCTGCTTTTTCTGGCCTAATATTATTTACATAGACCCCAAACCCTCGTTCAAGACCAGACCACGCATGGATTTGTGGATAAATCTCGATATGCCAATGGATTTGACGGCTGTTCTTTTTTTCTGGAGCGAAATGAAACACAAGATTGAATGGTGTTTCATTCAACGCTTTTGACATGCCTCCTAGCGTTGCTCTCATCATTAGTGCAAGATCAGTTATCTCCTTCTGCGTAATTTTCGAGAAAGCAGTTGTGTGCCGTTTAGGATAAATCCAAAATTCATAAGGATATGTGGGAGCCCACGGAGAGAATGAAAGAAAGCTATCTGTACTTAGTATCTGCCTCGGGCCACTGGATTCGATAGAAATAATATTGCATGCAGGACAACTCCCATTCTCATTCATGTATCTATGGGAAGCTTCCGCCTCTACCTCAATGTACGGAGGAATCGTGGAAAAAGTTACAATGTTTAGGTGCGGATGAGTAATCGACGTGCCAGCCCTCAAGCCGCTATCGATGTAAACAGCAACATACGTTACACTTTTCTGTGTATATAGCCATCTTACCCTGTCTTGAATGACCAAGAGCACATTTGCCCATTGGTCGACTGAAATCTGAGATAAATTCCTGTCATGATCTGGAGAAGCGACCAATACTTGATGGTAGCCGTATGCGGGTTCGCTGTATAGTGGTTTATCAGAGTAGCTAGGCGAAGAGCTAATTGTCACCGCTGGAGTATTACTCTGGAAGACCCTCACGCACCAGTCGCAGATTATATTTTCTTCACTATCAGAAAGTCGTTGGAGCATGCCATCTTTGGCCACGAGTGCAATCTGAGCAGGTTCAGTCATGGACTCATTACCCGGGCAATATGGACACGAT
This sequence comes from Nitrosopumilales archaeon, assembly GCA_009665115.1. GTDB lineage: Archaea > Thermoproteota > Nitrososphaeria > Nitrososphaerales > Nitrososphaeraceae > Nitrosopolaris. The sequence goes on along the minus strand of WJXE01000027.1, from coordinate 10,460 downwards.
CCATCTAACGGAGGATCGATTCGTTCGCTTTCACTTGATCTTGGCACTATTACAAACTTATCTAAGACATAGTCTTTCCTCAGATCCCCCAACTGTTACTCTGCCCCCAAAACATCGTAGGAGCTCTTTTAATTAAAGCTTCTGTATCAAACCAACTTTCTGTAGATTTACGATCATTTGTCTTCGTTTCTTCCATTCAATGATCAAGCATAGTGAATCTCAGCCCGAAATTCTAATTTGTCTGCCGCAGAATTATCGTCACAGATAAATTCTCCAACCTGGATGTACTGATGACTAATGAAAAATAAAGACCCTTCTGGTATAAAATTTGTATACGTTTTGCTCGATGGAGTGTCTGATCTGCCGCATCCAAATTTAAACGATTTGACTCCTCTTGATGCTGCCTATACGCCCAATATGGATTATCTAGCTAAAAACGGCTGCATGGGAGAGACAATCACTGTGGGAGAAGGAATTGCACCACAATCCGATATTGCCGTCTTTAACATGCTAGGCTACAGCTTCCGATACGTTAACTACGTGGGGAGAGGAGTGATAGAAGCAATTGGGTCTGACATCGATTTTCGTGATGGTGACCTAGCCTTGCGTGGGAACTTTGCTACCGTAGACGATAAGCTGCAGATAATAGATCGAAGAGCAGGTAGAAATATCCAGCATGTTGAAGCCAACGAAGTCTGCCAAACTCTGACGGATGAAATGAAGTTTAGCGATAGGGGCGTTGCACTCGTTATAAAGCCCACAATCGGACATCGCGTAAGCGTAAGGTTCAGACATGCTACTTTGAGATTCTCTGATAAGATAACAAACACAGATCCAGCCTATCAGAAGGTCGACGGCATGGGTGTAGCCAAAGCCGATTTAGGGAGAATGCACCTGGAAAAATCATATGCCGAGGAACCCACTGAACCAGCAGCGGCCGCCGCAAAAATTGTCAATGAGTTTTCGGAACAGGTAATCAGACTCCTTAGAGACCATCCAATCAACAAACGCCGTGAAAGCTCAGGAAAGACACCTATGAATGCGATCCTCTTAAGGGATTCTGGAAACACTATTCCAAAACTCGAATCGATAAGGAAAAAGTACAATATGGACATTGCAAGCATCGTGGACATGCCGGTGGAAATTGGCATTTCCAGGGTGTTAGGTATGGAGACACTAGAAGCAGGGGATATCGACGATTATGAAAGAAAAGCTATCGTGGCTGTGGATAATCTGGAACATTATGACGGCATCTACGTCCACATAAAGGGACCGGACGAATTTGGTCACGATGGTGATGCACAAGGCAAAAAAAGAAGCATAGAAGACATCGATAGAATGTTCTTTGGGACGTTACGAAATAGGCTAAAAAGTGAGGGAGGGACAATAGTAGTTTCTGCTGATCATTCAACGCCTTGTATAAAAAGAGCCCATAGCGCAGACCCAGTGCCCGTTTTATTTTCCGGGAACATAGTCAAAAAAGATGAAAGTGCGAGGTTTACTGAAAAATACGCTTCAACAGGATGCTTGGGACGTATAATGGGTTCAACGGTCCTGAGAACTGCGATAGACATGATAAAAAAACAATAGCGCGACTGCGTGTTAATCCTGATCCTTGTTTATAGGGTAACTCATCGTTGGATAAATAATTTGAACTTCTTATACTCTACCGCTTATTAGTGTGCCTTTACATTGTTCGCACACTTGCTCATCTATATTGGACTCCATACCGTGATGTACGTCGCAAATTATGAACGTATAGCGCATATAATTACACAGTTCGACGAACTTAGCCATGGTGTTAGGAGTATACGCCTTGTTTGAAGTCAAGTCTCTCGCTATATTATCGGTCATCCGCATCACTTCCAAAACTGAGGTCAGCTTATTCATGAGCTGTATGTCCCCTCTGGTCCCTCGAAGGTAGTTGCTAACGGCTGCTTGAGTAACACCAAGTACTCTAGCGACGATCTCCTCCTTCATTTCGTATTCCTTTACCAGCTTCTTAGCTAAAATCGCCCTTATGGCGGGGATTAGTGATTTTGCTTCGATCTCGGAGGGTAATAACATCAGTAACGTACAAAAACGCTGCGATTCTTATTTAAAGGTTCTCGAGAAAATAACGTCTTGAGATATGGAAACAAGACATATTTAAGTAAGCGGTCACTTTGCATCCATTGTCTAGAGATGGATAATAGTTTGCTATTGTTTAATGGATGGCTAGATATTTGCCGGCGCTGTAGTTGGATTATGGGGGAGATCGAATGCAAGTAAAGTTTGGATTTACTCAAGGGTTGAATGTTGCTCGTCTGGGTCTGGATGAGACTCAAATAATGACTGCTTGTCAAATAGCCGACCGAATGAATTATGATTCTATCTGGATGATGGATCACTCTAATGTACCGCAATGGAAAAACGCTATCGTAAATGATGCATGGCTTATGCTCGCAGCCATAGGCACCATCACCCGCAATGTTGAATTAGGGACTTGTGTGACCGATGCCATTAGAAGGCATCCTTCTGCCATCGCACTCTCAGCAATCACGTTGGACAGGATTACTGCCGGCAGGGCAATCCTTGGTATAGGGGCTGGCGAAGCTCAAAACGTTGTCGACTTCGGCATAGAGTTTTCTAAACCGGTAACGAAATTTAAAGAACAATTAGAGGTCATCGAAAGACTCTTTGAATCAGATCCAGACCATCGTGTCAACTACGAAGGTCAATACTACAAACTTTCAAACGCATGTCTCCAAAGCAGACCTATTCGCAAACCGAGACCCCCTATCTACATCGCAGCTGGTGCACCAAAGACACTCGAATTGTGTGCCACGTACGGAGATGGATGGATACCGATCGGTTACACTCCAGAATTATTTCAACGACATGCTGACGTGATCCGTGAAAATGCCAAGAAGATAGGGAGAAACCTTTCTGATTTCCAATTTGCAAACGACGTAGACATTTACTTCACCGATGATGGGGAAGAAGCGTGGAATAAGATGAAAAATGCAGTCAAAGTAAGCCTGTACAAGCCGGAATTATTAAGTGTGCATAAAATTCAACAAGATTCGGAATTCGATTTCCGTAGATACTTTACCGAATATGCCATGAACAAACCCGAGCTCATGGAGCAAATGAAAAAGGCAGCATTGAAAATACCGGACAGTGTCGCAAGAACGGCGATTGGCGTGGGCAAACCAGATGACGTTATCCAGATGTTAGAGAGATTTATCAAAGCAGGTACAAACCATTTTATAATTAGATTCTGGGGAGACGGTTACTTCAAGAATATAGAAATGTTCGGTAACAAAATCATTCCCTATTTTAGGGAGCAATCTAGTAAGTGATAGCCACATTTAGAGGATAATTTAATTTCTAAAAATATGCGTCCAGCGAAGGATGAAGGGAGGTCTTATTTTCGCGAGCTTCTTTTTTTGCTAGGCTTCTTCTTATGACCGGTGCCGCGTCAAATCCTAGTTTCTTAAGCGAATCCGCGAAGTCTTGGGAAAACCCATGAAATGTATAAATTTTCTTGGCTCCAGACGCCTTCACAAACTCAAGCAGTTCCGCGTAGTCACAGTGATCGCTCATTGCTACCGCATGATCAAGACCCATCATGATTCGGTACCGCTTATCCATCGCCCAGCCGCTGAACCCAACGCATACGGCGTTATATTTTTGTTTCATAAGTTTCACAAAAGTACTTCTTGAATGCATCAGGGGCGCAATCATTACCCAAGGCTTGGTCCTGCTTAACAATCCTTGTTTTTCGGCTTCAGAATATATAGTCGCATCCTTTAACACCACGCCCAATTTTTTGTAAGTACTGTTCATTTTATAGACTGAATCATGGAGATAGAACGGCTCCCAGTGGCCGAAAAGCGCCGTCAATAATTGTGCTTTGCCTAGTGGGTAACCCATCAACAGAACAGGAATGCCTTGGTCATACATTTCAGAAATAATTTTATTTGTTTTGTGTATAACATCTGTTAGATCGGGAAAAACATAGTGGGGTCGCCCGAAGGTTGTCTCTATTATCAAGGTTTGCACTTCGGGGATGCGGGCTGATTTCATAAATGCCCTTTTTCTAGTAGAAATGTCACCTGTGTAGTATAGCTTATCGCCAATTAATAGACCCTTGGAGCCAAGAATATGGCCTGTATCTAACAATTGGAAGCCATCATATTCTTCATTTATTTCACTCATCGGAAACCCTCGAGCATTAGCGATTAGAGAGGTCTCCTTTGAGGTAAGAATCTTGTTTCCGATAGTTAAGGGAGTTCGAGAATAATTTCGGCAAAGATGGTCAATATGTGCATGAGAGAAAAAAGCAAAGTCGGAGGAAACAGGTTTGGTTGGATCAACTGATATCTTGTTATTGCCGCTGTAAATTACAATGCAAGAATTAGCGAAAGTAACTAATGATGACAATCGATAGCTGTGACTCCTAACTTCAAGATATATTTTAAGATTTTAATTCCCTCACATCTAGCTTTAAGAATCAGTACCATTAAGTATACATCTTTGCTTAATCTTGCAATCTTAATTTCCGGACGTGGTAGTAATATGGAGGCAATACTGTCAGCAATCAAGCAAGGGAAGATCAAAAATATCAGACCCTCGATTGTTATATCCGATAATCCTGCTGCGGCGGGTCTCAAAATTGCCTCGGAAAAATTTTGTGTACCAACCAACACTTTGCCGAGTTATGGATCAGGAGGGTGGAAGTACGACCAGAAACTGGTCCAGATCTTGGAAGAATACGGTGTAAACAAAAGCGCCGGTGTAATATGTCTTGCAGGATTCATGCGCGTGTTGAGCCGCGAAGTTGTTCGTAAATACAAGATGCGAATAATGAATATACATCCCGCCCTTCTTCCCTCCTTTCCGGGCCTTCGGGCACAAAAACAGGCTTTAGACTATGGTGTCAAAGTAAGCGGATGCACGGTCCATTTTGTGGACGAGGGGATCGACACGGGACCTATATTACTGCAGAGGACTGTGCCTGTGTTCGAATCTGATACGGAGGAACTGTTGGCAGAAAGGATACTACAAGTAGAGCACGAACTCTATCCAGAAGCGCTTGGTTTGTTTTCAAAAGGAAATATCAGGATAGACGGCCGAAAGGTTTCGATACTACATTGTAGTAGGGAGGACACCAAATAGGCCAACAATATTCAATGACATTCTAAATAGATAATTTCTGCTCGAGACAGCGAAAAATAAACCAAAATATTACACGTTAGAGTTTGATAAGCATTTGACAGCACGGATCCTAGATGGGTTAGTCGCAGCTGCATGTCTTCGGTCAAATGTGCAAAGGGCTGCAAGTCAATTGCGGAGCGAGGGAATTAACCCTTGTTTAGCAACAGTTCTTGTAGGGGACGACCCAAGTTCGGCCCTATATGTAAGAAATAAGCATAAGGCCGCTGCGGCCGCAGGAATCTTAACACGAGACCACAAACTTCCTTCATCATGCACGCAAAGAGAGTTACTAGAGCTTATCGGGACGCTAAACAGAGACACCGAAGTACATGGTATTTTGATTCAACTGCCTCTTCCTACACAGATCAATGAATTTTTGGTACTTAGTATCCTCAATCCAGTCAAGGATGTAGATGGGCTGACGCCATATAATGCAGGTATGCTGGTGTGCGGAAAAGCGATTCTAAAACCTTGCACGCCTGCCGGAATTGTGGAATTATTAGATTTTAATAAAGTCGATATATCAGGTATGGATTCAGTTATAGTGAATAGAAGCACTCTAGTTGGTAAGCCTCTTGCATTCCTACTGCTGGAAAGAGACGCGACCGTCACCCTATGCCATTCAAAGACAAAAATGCTAGTAGATAAATTAAAGACTGCAGACGTATTAATTACGGCTGTCGGTAACCGCGAACATTTTGTCCTGACTGCTGATATGATAAAACCTCATGCGGTAGTAATCGATGTCGGTATTAGTAGATATGATGGAAAGTTAGCCGGTGATGTAGACTTCGAAAATGTAAAGGAGAAGGCCTCTTGGATTACCCCAGTACCGGGTGGGGTCGGTCCGATGACCATATCGATCCTTCTGAAGAATACGATAACGGCCGCCTCTCTGAAGAAAGAGATGAATAATAGACGGTAACAAGAAAAACGGTCGTAAACAATCTAAAAGACAAGATGCGCAAAATTATGCTTGAAAAGCGTAATTCCCTTTCACCTGCCGATATCAAAACAAAAAGCGCAGCAATTCAACAAAGATTTGCTCATTCAGATGAGTTTAACCACTCCAGAATGGTGGCAAGTTACTATCCTGTTGGCTCGGAAGTGAGAACACAGAAGATAGTTAACATTGCTTTGAAAAGTAATAGGCTAGTTGCGCTCCCAAGTACAATAGGAGATCATATCAAGTTTTATCGAATCTTATTGAACACTGACTTGACAGCCGGCAAATTCGGCATCAAAGAACCATCAATATCATCCAATTCTTGCGTTTCAGACGAGATCGACCTGCTCTTGGTGCCTGGAATTGTTTTTGATACCAACGGATATCGAATTGGTTACGGATACGGATACTATGATAGGTTTATCGCTAGAAAAAAAAATTCTATCGTCTCGGTAGGTCTGGCATATGAATTTCAGGTGTGTGAAAAAGTCCCTCGATCTCATAATGACCAAAAGATTAATGTGCTTGTCACTGAAAAAAGAATGCTCTATTTTTGATAAGGTAAGGTTGCATTGCCAATATCAGTTCTATAATATTGCTCATTGCTACCCCATGATATTTTTTCTACCGCGGAATATGCCTTAACTGCAGCTTCCTTTGTATTCGATCCCAACGCACATACGCTCAAGACCCTGCCTCCGTTGGTTACAACTCTATTCTGTTCATCCCGCTTGGTACCTGAGTGGAAAATCATAATGCCATGATCTATATGAGAGTTAAGACCAGTTATCCATTTACCTTTTTCATATTTGCCTGGATATCCTTTTGCAGCCATAATTACACAGACAGATGCTTCATTTTGCCACTCTAGAGGCTGCGAGGAGTCAAGTCCCTCTTCAGCCGCCGACTGCAAATATTCTAAAAGATCTGACTTTAGTCTCATCATTATGGGTTGGCATTCGGGGTCTCCCATTCTTACGTTGTATTCCAAGACGTACGGTTGCTTTCGAGCAGTATCGACCATTATCCCGGCATATATAAATCCTTTAACTGGCTGCCCTCGCTTGCTCATTCCCTTCACAGTTGGTTCCATTACGTCTTTTATGATTTTTCCATATAGCTCAGAATCAATAAGTGGCGCAGGAGAATAGCTTCCCATTCCTCCAGTATTAGGCCCTTGGTCATTATCAAATATTCTTTTATGATCTTTGCTTGATGCAAGCGGCATAATTGTCTTTCCATCACAAATAGCAATAAAAGATGCTTCTTCCCCGAAGAGCCTTTCTTCGATAATAACATTATGGCCAGCGAGGCCGAATTTATTTTCGACCATCATCAAATCTAGCGCAGCGAGGGCCTCGTCCTGAGTATCGCACACTACTACTCCCTTCCCAGCTGCTAGTCCGTCAGCCTTTATGACAAGTTGATTTGTTTGTCCTAGTACGTGGTCCTTTGCCTTTTCTATGTCTGAAAATGTGGAAAAGTTTGGAGTGGGAATCTGATTTTCTTTCATAAAGTGCTTTGCATAGCTCTTGCTCGATTCCAATAACGCAGCGCCCTTTGTGGGGCCAAATATCGGTAAATTCTCCTCAGTAAATAAGTCTACTATACCGTTAGCAAGCGGAATTTCAGGTCCTACTATTGTAAAGCATTCGTGTTCTTTTGCAAACAAGGAGAGCCTTCGGAATTCATCAGGCTTGATATTGATGTTTGAAAAAGTGCCACCGTTACCTTCAGCATAATACACATTTATTGCATACTTGCTCTGTGCAAGTTTCCACCCTAATGCATGTTCCCTGCCACCCGAGCCAACTATCAATATATTTTTTTTATTAAAATGCAATTAAACGAAATGGAGTTCTCAGAATAATAAACTAGTCGAAGCTGGAGGGGATTTCTTCTTGTCTCCTTTTATTCGATATGTGTAAACGAGTTGTATGGAAACAGAAGAAACAGGGCGAGCTAAAAGGGGACTGGCTTCTGCTACCGAGGAGACGAGAGTAAGGGTGGCAAGAGAAGGGGGTATTGCCCCCCACAATAGAAGGGGGCTTGCGGCAGCGAACATCGAAACTAGGTTGCGTGTGGCAAAGGCTGGAGGAGATGCGAGATCGCACGATAGAGATAGTCTGCGAGATGCTGGGAGAAAAGGAGGAGAGAGCGTTAAAGCAGAATATGGAGTTGAATTTTATCAAACGATAGGCGAGAAGGGTGGCGAGTCTGTCAAGCAGAAGTACGGTGTTGATTTTTACCGCGAGATTGGCGAAAAAGGGGGAGGAGTAGTGAAGGAAAAATATGGACCTAAGTTTTACAGCGAAATAGGAAAGCGCGGCGGCGAAATAGTGAGGGAAGGACGCGGAATAGCAAACTACAGCACCAAAGGTCGAAAGGACATCGAGCACGAGGAGAAAGATAAAGTGAACACTGATGACTTGAATACGAGTTCAGAGGCTTAGATCTCAACTTACTAGTAATTTAGATGCGATGTCAGCTAATAATGCGTTGATAAAGTCTGTGTATTCAGTATCATGAAATTTAATTGTTACAAACTTGTTATTCTGTTTTGCTAGCACAATGCATATCAAATGGTAACATAGCTTTCCGTTGGAAAGCGTTTTGTAGTAATAACTTTTGCAGGAACAGAAGCCAAGCTCAATATCTGCCCAATGTTCGTTGTCTCTGCCGACAATAGTCCAAATTGTCCTTCCACTGGGTTGGAATAAGTGAAGTTTTACGGCGCCTCTTTCTAAGAGGTTTTTTATTCGTTCGGAATCACATTGGACCACCAGATGTAGCATGAAAACAGCTTAACTTATATCTTATTTGGATGGGCCAGCCCTCGGATATTTATCTGTAGTTTTTACCGCTACTCCGCTTCGACACATTTATTTCGAAAATTTCATTATATATATTTAAAAGATACAAGGACGAATTAAAGAGTGAGTGTCTGTGTTGCTTTCATCTCTTTTTGAGCGGCCACTGCTAATATATGATGATAACTGTCGTGTTTGCGGGCAATTCGCAATGTATGTTAACCACCTATCGAGAGGATGGATACGGGTTGCCGGACACTATGATTCTTACGAGGCGAATAATGCTAAGAGCCTTATATTTCCAAGTGATTATGACTCGACGAGCATGTTCTGGCTAATTAACGCCAAGGGTGCTTTCGGTGGTAGGGCAGGTCTGTTACCTGTGTTCGTGGAAATAATTAAAGGAACATTCCGAAAAGCGAGTGAAGTGGAGAACCCAAACTTGGCTTGTAGGGATATAGAAAAGAGATCCTGCTCATCGCCTCGTAGTACGTTTGCACGCATGATCTCTCTCTTTAAGAATAGTAAACAATATTGTTTCGGGAACCTTAACGGCTCTACGTGAAAATCCACACGTTCGACTTGAACAAGAAATGTGTGACGGAAGGTAAATATTCAGACATTTATAACAAATAATTTCAGGCCAGCAGAATTACAACTTTTATCACGACCTACAAATGGAATTACCACGTTTATCCGGCAGACACAAAACTGGAAACCGGTGTTAAAGTTAATATCAATCCCTCGTAAACTGTATTGTAATTGAAAGATTACGATCACATAATACTTTGGCTTGATTACTTTAACAAGACTCTCCCGAGACGTAAGGCGCGTAGGATAAAAAGTGAGCGCGCGGTTTTTGATCCAACAGTTGCAGATCTGGTTGACGCTGCAAAAGAGGCCGGTTATGAGCCATTGCCGCAAGAGACCGCTGAACAGGTGAGATACCCGAGAAGATCATTCGTAAGATCGGGTTACATTGTACTGCCAAAATCGGCAGAACAAAAAAAATCGACTGTTCTGGAGTGCGTAGCGGAAAAAATGCGGCAGAAGATTAAACAGAAAACCAGGGAAAGATAGGCGAGTGAACATGAACACTTATTCATAAGATAACCTAATTATGGCTGCTAAACGGATCTAAGGCAGTCAAAGAGTGATGACTAGAGAGCTTCAAGAGCGTCAAGAGGTTGGAGAGGTTATGCATTTAGCGAAAAGCAGTAGGCTCATTGTACGACTACTTGGTTCCCCGGGCAAGGAAACTCGACCTGGAGAGATATTGGTCGACCAAAAGGGTAAAGGTGTGGGCAAGGTTTTGGAGGTAATAGGCCCGGTGGCTGCACCATACGCGTCAGTAATACCTTTAACAGACAGGACCAATAAGGTACTTGGAATAAAAGTATATCGTGGTAGATCGTTACGTTCTAAACGTCAAAGGTGAATCGGCGGGGGCTGCTATAATATTACTTCAGCCTGCACTCGGTTACCCAGGGCGAGGATTCAAG
>WJXE01000260.1 GCA_009665115.1 Nitrosopumilales archaeon | reverse complement strand
GTGTTCCGCAGCTCATACAATAATATTTCAATGATGAAGAATTTTGACTGCCACCGAACATTGAACCAAACATTGCTCCTCCTCCCTGACCGCACATTCTTTTTATCATTATCCTTCTCATATACATGTTAAGCATAATGAATACTCCAAAGATCGCGACCAAAGATATCGGGAATGGTACTAGCATCGAGATAGTAATGCTGATCCCAAAGGATATTCCTATCCAAACTAATTGATTAAGTAGGAATAGTTTGTATTACTATTACCAAAACTCATCTACTCTTACTCCCTCCGATCACTATAATATTCGCACTTCGTAGTTATTAAACTAACTAAATCAAGGCTTTCGCATTAACGTCGGATTAAGCCATTTTTTCTAAATGTATCATTTCGTCGGACGCACACTGAAATATGGCAATTTGCGTCTTTAGGTATCTCTTGTTACATAATTGCCAGGCTCAGATCAACTAAATCCTAAGTTGGCATACGTCGATTTCTTTCCGCATTTTCCTTGCGATATTCAAAAAGGAGTCGATAATACCAGGGTGATAGAATTTATGGCATCTTTAGCCTTGCGCCGTGATGGTTTAGTGTTTATATTAAAATGATAATGAAATTATTGTTAAATGGATTGGCATATTTTGTGTACTTTTTATTAGTCAATTTAATAACGGTGAACTGCGAAACATAAAACTGGACAGCACGAGACAAAAAGGCTAGGCATATGTTTAACAAATTTAAACGCTGGAAACCAAAAGGAAAAATGTATAGTCTAAGATGTTTCCAATGTGGATCTGGTTTTCTTTCTAGCTTCAACCTTGAAGCGCCAATTTGCGGCAAATGCATCCAGAAAGCTAAATCTTTGGATTCAACTGTAGACTATGAAAAGGAATGTAGTAAATGTGGTAATAGAGGAGTGATTTATGGAAAAGCCATGTGCCATTCTTGTTATTTTGGGTTTGAAAAGCAGGGGTAGCAAAGATCGATTATTATAAATGGATTTTGTAATTTGATTTCGAAAAGTCTATGTCTTCAGTAAATGTCATACAATGGCGAATGTTTTGTGGACTAGTAGCTATGCCATTAAGTACCTTTGTGCTAACGGCTACTATCACACCAAACATGAATACGGCTATGAATTGCTTGGAATATCACTCCCTGCGGAGGTCGAACTGCTGATTAAAGATAGCCATGTTACTAACAACTTCCTGAGACTGACACCGTTCCAAACTGTGCTGTAGTTGTTCTGTTCGTCACATTGTGAGTGACGATTGAGGTCTGTGATGGATGGAAGGCTACCATATGTTATCCCGATATCGGCAGGATTATTTCCTAAATTCTTGATAATGAATGTATATTGTCCTGGAATATCAGGTTTAAGTGCACTAGTGGTGTTGCAGCAGCCCTATTAAGGGAAGGAAGATGGTGATTAGTTTAAGAAAAATCACCCAAATGAGTAAATTATTCTATATCAAATCAGAATATTGTCAATTTTTCTTAAATAAGACACTATTTAAGGCAGATTAACTATTTACAACGAGCACTAACTGTCAAGGAGGATCTAAGAGATAAAGATACTAAATCCAAAGTCAACTTTTGACTATGACTTCGACCATATCCACTATTGCAATAAATGTAAACATTGGTTCGTATGCAAGCATTCAAAGATTAATTGCAAATTGAATTCTACCTCGGTTACCAGCCACGAAGAACATGTTGCCTTTATGGGCTCCACTTCGCCGTTGTAAGATTAGTGTGAATGGGATTCTGCCTTGTGTACTAGTAAGCTTTCTAAATGTGTAACTTTAACTACTAATTTGCACGAAAGTCCTTAGACTCTATAATGATTTAGACGCAGAAGGACGGTTGAGCCCGTGGATAGACAAGAAATCCTAGTTACCAGGCGAAAAATGGAAAGTCGCTATCAGTAATGTGATTATGAAAAGTAGATTCTTTATCGCATTGCTTTCTTCAAATTCAGTAGATAAGCACTGGAAATTCTTGATAAATATCCAGAATCAAAAGTTTTCATAATACCAGTAAGATTGGATGATTGCAAAGCATCTGATAGTAGATTAACGGAAATTAATTACGTTGATTTATTCCCGACTTGGATGAAAGGATTCAAAATTTAATGTTGCAGCTAGAAATAGATTCGTTATTTTTTTCACACCATCTCAAATTAATTACACAAGTCCTTTGTCACATTAGCAATATTCGCTTTGACTTTTATTATTTCTGAACTGTTTAAAAGATGCGAGTTTATCGCTGCTTGTTATAAGTTTATTATGGAAAGGTCTGCTTGTCCTCCAATACTCTCATTGGTAACACAAAATGCTTGAATGTTCAAAGGTGTTATTGCCAACATCAATATTAGCATAATCCCAAGTAGAAAAAATAGTTTGTTACTCATTCTAGCGTTTCACCTGCGCTGCTGAAATGATCTCTAAATGTGCTAACATGTTTTGCGTATACAGTAGCATTGTATTAAGCCGTGTGGTGGACACGTTAGCATTGTCCTGGGCGAGTGCTGTCTGTAATTTCTGTTCCTCTAAAATCTGTTTCAATATTTTCTTGTTCTTCCTTTCCTTAGTTTTAATTGCCTCAGCCTTTCCTTATCCCTTCTGTTACTTGGTGATACTCGTAATGCCATACTGCAACAAGGACAGAACACACCATCGTGGCAATAATAAACTTCACACCTTCTACAATATTTCTTGCCACCCTCATATTGACTCTGACCAAAAATAATTTTGGAATACAACCTCTCACATAGATTTCTCCAAGCTATATGGAATTGTAAGAAAATGGATGGACCGTTAAAGATATGGGAGCTACTTACAGAGAGTGGGAAGTTAGGGATTAACTCCCCCTAGTATTTGACATTGGCACAACTATTGATTTCAAAGTCGGTTATTAAGAGCTGCCATCTAACCGAAAGTAATTCTGTTAAAACAAATCTTGATTACTACCCTTAAATACATCCCAATCAATCTATTGTCTAACATGGCTCAAAATGACTTTGTTGAAGTTGCAAAAGTAAATGAAATCCCTGATGGAAAAATGAAACATGTTGAAGTTGATGGAAAAGAAGTATTAGTTGCTAACATAGGTGGCAAGTTCTGTGCCATAAGTGACAGATGTGGTCATATGAACGCCTTACTTTCAATGGGAAATTTAACAGGAAACACTCTGACGTGCCCATTTCATGGTGCAAAGTTTGACGTTATCACAGGAAAGAAGCTTACTGAACCAATTTTAACTCCATCTCAAGGGATGGAACCATTACCACAAAGTTGGCAAAAATTTTTCGAAAATGTGGGTCAACTTATGG
>WJXE01000259.1 GCA_009665115.1 Nitrosopumilales archaeon | reverse complement strand
TGATTGCAATGTACGTATCAGGTTATAAGGCCATGTGTTGTCATCCGATGGATATTGTCCTGAATCCCGCTATCGTGAGGAATCGGAAGGTATATCTCGTATCAGTCTCTGGCGCTACAAAGGCTACTATGCGAGCAGCTAAGGTGGCAAATAAGTCCGCCCTCAAAACGATTGCAATAACGACAAGGCCAGAAAGCCCTCTCGCAAAAAGCTCTGACGAGCTCATTACAATCCGATACAAAAGCACTAGCATTCCAACTTCTGGCACCATAGGATGTACCGCTTCTATGCTGTGCTGTCTTTCTTTAGTGTGCAACGTAAAGTTAAACAATGTTAGAAAAATATACAATGAGTCAATCGCTTTGGCTGATTATTTAACCAACTACAAAATTAAAAAATCTCCTTCCTACATTATCCTGGGAAATGGCATATTATATCCTGCCGCTTTATACGGTTCACTAAAGATGAATGAAGTTTTTGGTTTGCACTCCTTAGGCTATTCATTAGATGAATTCTGTCATTCCCCAATTTTCAGTATTAAGAGTAATGATAGAATCCTTATACTCGGGAACAACGCATGTGACTTAAGAGTAAGCAAGACAATCACGAACCAGCTCGATAAAATGGGCGTCTCGACTCTCTACGTCGACTGCAGAAAGCGGAGCATGATAGAAACTCTATTAAAGTCTATCTTCTTCTTGCAACTCTATGCGGTTAAACTAGCTGTTAAAAATCTGCTAAAAGATTGTTATTTCTTGAAAAATGAAAGACTTCTAGCTCTTAGTTCTAAACTTATCTACGGTTCCACTCTAAGATCAGAATTCTAGAAAATTAGACTGCATTCGAAAATCTTAAACACGTCCGAATAATTACCTCTATGTGTTTTTCATAAATTATAAAAGTATGGCTCATTTATCGATTGACTATGGCAAAGATTTTAATCGTGGATGACGATTCTGGTATCACCTTGGCTTTCAAGAAGGGTTTGGAAAGCGATGGCTTCAAGGTCGATACTTTTAACGATCCTCTTGAAGCATTATCGAATTTTGAAGCTTCTAAGTATGACCTATTACTTCTGGACGTAAGGATGCCAAAAATGAATGGCTTTGAGTTGTATAAAGAACTTGAGAAGATAGATAACGGTATAAAAGTATGCTTTATGACCGCATTTGAAGTATACTACGAAGCCCTGAGAGAAGTTTTTCCCTCTCTAGAGGTAGAATGCTTTATTCGAAAACCTATCGAAATGGCAAGTTTGGTAAAGAAGATAAAAAATGAGTTGAATGTGTCTAGACCCCGCAGCCAGAATTTGGATAGATAAGTCAGCCTTATCTTGTTCGTCCAATAAAAATGCTGAAGCCTGGATCGAACTACACGATAGGACGTTTTGTTATTGAATAGGATTAATTTCACCTAATCGTATAAATAGCAAATCGCGCTTGTTTAGACTAATTGCGGAAGGTAGAACTACATGGGGCGATTTGAAAACGGCATCTCGTTATTCAGAATTTTTCTCTTAGTCTAGACGAAGACGTCATGTCCACAGCATCCAAATAGTACATGTTATTGTCAAGGGCTTCTGTGCTCCGAGGACTTTTTTATATTTGCCGTAATGTGTTGGATTACAGTCGATAAAGGAGTTCCCGGCCCGAAATTTCCAGTAATTCCTTCACGTTCTAATGACTTTTTGTCACTCTCAGGAATAATTCCCCCTCCTACAAGTAAAATGTCGTTTACTCCTCTTTCCCTCAGTAGCCTTGCAACCTTGGGAAAAAGAACAAGATGTGCCCCGTTCAATAGGCTCATCGCAATCGCGTCAACGTCCTCATCTAGGGCGGTGTTGGCGACTCGCTCAGGCGTACAGAATAGTCCAGAGTAGATTACCTCCATTCCGGCGTCTCTCAACGCCCTGCAGATCACAAGAGCTCCTCTGTCGTGACCGTCCAGTCCAAGCTTTGAAACAAGTACTCTGATCCTTTTGTGATGTTGTTGTTGCTGGTGTTGATGAGGTTTTCGTTGTTCTGGGGTCATTCAGGAAAGATTGAAGAACTAGACTTTAAAACTTACCGCCGCCCCTTGTGTCTTTATGGCTCATCTATGCAGCTCGGATTATAGCGACTTACATCTAGAATATTCTTTTTGGAAGTATTTAATATTGGTATATCTATATCGGAGATACTGTGCATCCTATAGTTGAGGGTCTTTTTCAGGGCGACCGTCGCTCGCTCGCTAGAGCAATTTCCATCGTAGATGACGATGAACCTGATTCTCACATAATCTTGCGTCAAATATTTAATAAAACAGGAAACGCTAAAACCGTGGGATTCACCGGCGCTGGTGGTGCTGGAAAAAGTTCTCTGATAGAAAAATTGGTTCCAGCTTTTCAGGACCTTGGCTATAAGATAGCCATTATCGCAGTCGATCCCACAAGCCCCATCACCGGCGGAGCAATCTTAGGCGACCGGGTAAGGATGCGAACTACCATGGATGACCAGAACGTGTTTGTGAGGAGCTTAGCTTCGCGGGGAGCAATAGGAGGAATTTCTAGATCAGTGAGAAATGTGATAAGGATTCTTGACGCAGCTGGCTATGGCTTGATAATAGTGGAAAGCGTGGGAGCAGGACAGGTGGAAGTACAGATTTCGAACGTGGTCAACATTACTGCGGTGGTCTTGAGTCCACAGACTGGTGACAGTATACAAGCAATAAAAGCTGGCCTGACAGAAGTTGGAGACCTCTATATTATTAACAAAGGAGACCTTGATGGTTCGACCAGTCTATACAATTCTATTACGGATTTGATAGGCGACACTCCTAGGAAGCCTGTGGTAATCAAAGCATCAGCTAAAACTGGGAGTGGAATTAAAGATGTTGCTGTTAATATAGACAAGCTACTACGGGGTAAAGGAAACAATTATAGAGATCAGGAAAAAAGAATGCTGGAAGTTGAGTTAAGAGATATGGTTTTAAACATGGTTGAAGAAAAAGTTTCTGCTGTGCTCAGAGAAGATAACAGATATCACGACTTTATTGAAAAAATAGTAAATAAGGAACTTGATCCATACGTCGCTGCTGAAGAACTTGCTGCAGTAGTGTTAAGGTGAGTGAATCTGAGAAGTGTAATTAAAACAGATTCTGGCATACCCGTAAGGAAAGTCTACAAAAAGAATTCACTACGGAAAAAAACTCAGGACCAAGAACCCGGTAGATTTCCGTACTTGAGAGGAATCTATCCTGATATGTACCGGGAGCGTTCATGGACAATGCGGCAATATAGCGGCTTCGGGAGTGCGGAAGAGACGAACAATAGATTCAAATTCCTACTTTCTCATGGCCAAAC
>WJXE01000258.1 GCA_009665115.1 Nitrosopumilales archaeon | reverse complement strand
ATTATTTCTGATGCTCTTGTCGCTTATGTTGATCAAGTTCTTGTAATGAAGTAAATGATGTACCACATCCTTTACATCTGTAAGATGGACTGGAAGTAGAAGACATTTCAAATACTCAAATTCTCCTATGTTATTTATAGATTGTACTGACAGACTCTTATTTTAACGGGTCATGTGAGAGGCAAAGCAACATTATACTCCAGGAAGGTTGGAGTATACTTTACTTGCGGTTGAAATTCGATGAATTTGAACCTGAACAGCCTAACAGAAATTCGGTTATAGAAAAACTGATATTATTTAGTATCTCAGAGGATGATAAGGCTGTTCTGCTATATCTAGCAAAAAAGCTTTCCTTAGTAGGCTACACTGACAGCCTTTTTCATTTCCTTCGACAGCTCACGGTAGCCATCTTTATCTATAATGACTACATTGATGCCATCACCAGTACCTGAGTTTCTTCTGATGGCTGCTGCAATTGCTTGTATTGCTAATTTGTAAGCATCGTTTACAGTTAGATTCTCTTTGAATTCTGTTTCAAGGTAACCATATGCCACCGGTGAACCACTACCAGTAGATATGAACTTCTCACTTGTCATTGAACCGAACAGGTCAATATTGTATATTTGTCCCTCCTCCTTCGTCTTATCGACTCCGGCAAGGATAATCTGGACGAAGAATGGAAAGTATCGCTGATTGAATAACACATTGGAGCACAATCTAGCAGCAGACTTGATTGGTATAGGATCTTTATCTGTAAGACGGTAGATGTTTGCATTATACCGCATGATATCAACTAGATTTTGGGCATCTGCCACTCCGCCTGCCATAGTCATACCAATGTGTCTATCAATTTTCTGAATTTTCATAACATGTTTATCAGCAATAAAGAAGCCAGCACTTGCCCTTGTATCTGCAGCCAAGACGACTCCATCTTTACAAGTTAAAGCACAAGTAGTTGTTCCCTTCTTAATATGCTCTGCTATGTACTCTTCGTACCGATTGTCGTTGCCTTGCTGATACATACTATATGATCATCAGAATGATAATCGACCAGATTTAAGCATTATCGTCTTTCATCGTCTATGAGACCCCCTACATCGTGCCCATCTTCGTTCTTTTTATTATAATCCATTTTTCTGGCTTCTACAATTCGGTAATAGTAATTAGGTGCTTTTGAATCTATTTTAGTATCTTTCTCTTTTTTCTCTAATTCTAACCTCAATTGTTCAACTGTTTCTTTTTCAGATGCGATCGCACCGATTGTATACGGGTGATATCCTGCTATGACCTCACTATACAAAATAACTCCTTTTTTCCTTGATTAACTAATTTTACTGCATCTTTGAACGCTGAACCAAATTCATAATTTTCTCGAGTATCACTCAATTTATTTTCATATACATGCGCAGCAAATATGTCGCCGAATTCACTATGGCTTAAACTCACTACAGCAATATCGGTTCCTTGGTGATTGAAGGCCGTAGAAAGGGCACCTGCTTTAACTGCGTCTCTTGCTAGAAGTCGTAAACAGATTTCTTTGTTTAGTCCTATTGGTTGAGGGTTATAATCTCCAAGGTATGTTCGGTTCAATTTTGATTTTGCTTCTACCTTGATGCCTGTATTGCATAATTTGAAATCAGGCCCTCGTGCAATGTTAAACTTCAACGACGGGTCCAATCCATGCAAAATATACCCAATTTGGAATTCATCGTTGCTAGAGACTATCGCTTTCAGAATTTGGACAGCGTAATCAGCTTGCTTCTCTGGATATCGGATCGCGTTAGATACAAGAGAGCTCAATTGTTGTTTTAGATCGTTTATTCGCTCCTTTCCACCAACCATCGATTCACAATATTTGATCATGTCGATCATTTTGATAATGTGGACAGCATAGGGAATCGGAATCTCAGCTTGTTCAGTTTGAAATCGTGAGGTTTCTATTGCCAAACACATGCTTGAAAGGTTGATTAGTGGAAAGTCATATTTTTCCAGACTTTGCCAATAATCTATTATCTCATCTGTTAAATGAATGCAGCCGATTTGTTTGAGGGGAATCAAAAAATAATGTATGATCAATGATTCATTATCGAATTTTGTTGGTCGGAATGCGTCTATTGAGTTGTCCATATCCAATTGTACGAATACTGACAGTTTTAGTTGACCAAGACATAAATTCTATTCCTGCTTGCCTTCAGATGCCCCATCCGGCTTTGTGAGTGGAAATGATTTTGTATTAATTGCTTCAGGATATTTAGGACAATCGTTTAACATTTTCATCTTCTAAATTCTTTTGTTCGTAAACTATCTGCAAATCCTTGCCATGACTCGATTTCTCTTGTTAGAATGTCTTCGTTTGCGATAGACTCCGTATGTGGGAGCTCGTCCTTGTTACTCAATTGGTATCTTTAATGTCGCTTCAATCTTGAAATCCTTGTATGGAATTTTGCCTTTCAGTAACGCCTTCTTCATTTGTTGAAATTGGCTATAATGCCTCAGGTCAGGAAACCAGTAGTGTACCAGCTCTACAATAATCGTATCCCTTAGCTGTCGTAAACTTCTATGTGATCTGACATTGAGGAACATGATCCTAGATCGGGGCCTGATAGTTCCTAACTTCTTATGCGTCGTTGTTCTAAGCCCATGTGTGAGCTCTTTTGGCAGCGCAAGCCATTCTTTTCTTGTCAGAATTATGCGAGGTATTTCCTGCTTTGGCATTCCTATTTGTTCTACACGACATCGTATTTCGTTGTGTATCCATGCTTTACGGAATTCTGTGAGTTTCATGCTAGTACACCCCTATGATGTTTTTACCGAAGGCATAACTCGTCCGATCGATTACTTCGATGTACATAGATACACACACGCACATCTAAAGATACTTTAATTTTTCTAACAATCTCTCTGTCTAGTGTATGCTGATGTTTTCGCGCTTCAATTAGTCTACGCTACATCGTTAAGCCTGGCGCGTCGTTCGAAACGGATCCTTCATCTATTGTATGTTTAGTGCGAAATATTCTCCAGTAAGCTATTAGTATTCATGCTATCAGACTTATGACCAGAACAGCAATCAGAATGACGTTCATTCTCTAGCCTTATTTATTTTATAGTCTTCTATTATGAATCACTATCGCAAGGCTATTTTTTGCGTCGGGATGGTCGTTGTCAAGTTTGTAATCAAGTTTGACGTCATATCCTCATACCCATCCATTTGGGCCATCTCAGGGTGACCCGGCGACTACCGCCACGACCTTCCATTAGACTATATTCTGAGCTCGAGGTATGAATCGACGTCACAAGTATAGGCGATTTTTCTTCTAGAATTGCCTCTCTCTCCTTGAATATTGATACTACAT
>WJXE01000257.1 GCA_009665115.1 Nitrosopumilales archaeon | reverse complement strand
AGCTTCTGATAATACTCCTCTGTCTTCAATTTTCTTCGTGTTCATCTAAGATATTAAACAGATAGTATACTCAACTCAGACAACTCCGTACATTACTAGATATAGTCAGCCTCTAGACAGCCACAAGTCCGCAGAAGTGCTTCAAATTTAGTCACACCGTAGTAACGGCGATCTCTGAGCAGGCAAATAATACACGACCTAAATCAACAAAGTCTTTCCGTCCATTTTTGTTTCAAGCGGGTGACGACCTCATAAGTGATACAGAAATAGCACTATCATGCCTACTTAATTGCCACGCGTTGTTTTCAAATTCACTAACCATGTGAAATTCTTTGTAGAATAACGTCGTCTTTTCCCCTTTGTTCCCATTATAGCCTGTCTAAAAGTGCGTGTCCGTGTTGTATTTCATCAGTTGTTATTGCTTTGATTTAACAGCGCCATTACAAGTACGACAGTTTGTTCGAATTGATCGTGCAACAAGGAATGGAGTAATTATCAAAACTGGGATACTTAAAGCAATGAACAGAGTTTGAAATGATGCTAACACCGATATACTCTCTCCCACAGCTCCAAATCCTAAAAGTGCTGAAAAGAAACTACCAGCACATGTTGGGCAGCCAACAAATAATCCACTTGCCGCTCCTACACTTCCGATAAAGGATAGTTTCTTGGTGCTTTGGATTTTTCTTGATAAATTAAATGCATAGAGACCTAGAGAAGCATTAAATCCTACCAACGCAGACACTATGACTGCTAAAATAATATTTAGGGGTATTAGCAAGATTAAAAAATGATCTGTAAGATAGGCAGAGAACATCGGTACGTAACCGGGAGTATTGCAGCAAGGAATTATGTTGATGGACGGGATTACGATTCCCTGTTGGCTAAATGATATGTCGTTTCTGTAAATAAATATTTGAGATAAAAATCCAAAAAATATGCCATATGCTATTGCAGCTATTACCATAACTTTCCAATATTTATTATCCGAAAACGCATTGGTGATATAATACAGTAGACTATTGGAGTTCATCGGTCCTTGTTGTTCGGCTTTAAATATTTTACTTATTCCGTAAGTAATGGATGCCATCGAAGCAAAGGTTATCGCAAGAACACCGCTTGCGAGTGTCTTTAGCTCTGGTGTTAACATAACTAGATGTTCACCCGGGATAGTTAATCTGGAGTAGATGATGAAAGCTAGGATCACAGAAATTATCCCTACAGATGCAATTCTTAATCCACTTTTACGCAACTCCATCGAGTTCTCTATGTTAGTCATATCTTCGCTCTACTAGCCTCACCCAGCAAAACAAAATCCAATTCACAGAAATTAAAAACGGGGACCTATATTTACACATGCTTATTGTATTCATGGATGGCAAAAATGTTGTACTAAAGACCAGCCAACCAGAATTTTCCTGTCATTTTTTATTTGTTATACGCTAATATAATAAGCTTGGACATATTTCCTAGCCTTGACTTTTGAGAAAATTGTTGATTAACTATGCTAATGTCAATGCGCATGTTAATGTTAATGTCTTATCATTGACATTATTCCTCACTATGCTAGAAAAAGGAGAAAATTGTTCTTCTAATCGCTCTTATGCTGACGCTATCAAAAAGCCTAATGACAAAAGAAGCAGTGTAGGAATTGCTTACTTCTTATTTTTCCTTTGAAATCAAATCTGACAAATCTATCGCGAAGAATGTTTTTAGTATTCCAAGGTACGAGTATACAGGGGGAGGAATTTCGCTTTCGCAAGCAACTCCGGTATTCCAGGCATTTATCCATATTATCATGCTTTGAAGCATATTCACAAATCTGCGGTATTGGTCCGGAACGACACCCAATTCATCAATATACTTCCCAGCCATTAGCCACGATTCAACAAAATCAATGCAGGGTTTTCCAAAAATTACCTCAATTTGCTCTTGAATCTGCTTAGCATACTTGAATGGTTTCTGAAACACAAAAAAGGGAAATTTTGTCTTTGTTGGTAGCATAAGATCAGGGGGAGACAATATTGTAATTACTCGTGCACCGTTATTCAGCTCCTTTCGAAATCTGCTTACCATCGGTTCGATTACACTAGGATCTGTGAACCAGAAAAATAAAACCGTTGCATCAGAAATTGCTGCTTTTCTAATATCCCCAATGATTATTTGGGCATTGTCCAAAGAAACAACTTTTCTGCGCGCCTCAATTGCAACTTTTCTTCTAATCTCGATTCCTACCGCTCTTTTTACTTTAAATTCCTTGGCTGCTATTGAAACTGCGCTGCTATTTCCACACCCTAGATCATAGAATATATCTGACCTTCGAAGACCTGCAAATCTGAATAATTTCCTTACTACTTTATCAGGAATCAGAATATCTTCACCTTTGAGCACAGATTGGGGAAGCGATGACAAGAATTCTTTTGTTCTCAATAGCTTTTTAACCAAACACGTCAATAACCTCTCTTCGCGCATAATAACTTACTTTCTCAGGCGCCTCTATGGCCACAATTTATTTTAAATAATTCCTAATTGAAAGGACAAACTTGGAATTGATTAGTTATCAATGACAAGTCGCAATTTCTAACCGTAATAAAGCGAAACCATCCTCGGTAGAGTGCATGAATATACAAAAATTTGCATTTTGTCAATCAAGCGTCTGGTTGGGTAGGTCTAATATCCGGGAATGTTCGATATTTTTTGGCGAGTTGCATTAATGATTTGTCGGCACTGCACTGTGGTATGAATTAAATAGTGTATAATTTGCACTACCTATGGTATAGATTAGCCGTTGTGACAATCTTAGTGAAAAGCAGAAGAAGGATTATTCAAGCATTAATCGCTAGCGCTATTGCAATAATAATAATAACTGTCATGCCACTTGAAGCTCATAGCCAATACACTTACCAATCGTCCCTAATCCAAAAACAGAGAGGATCTATCAACGGGACAGGAATTGGGGGGGTTGGTACTACTTTTAATAAAGTGGTACTACTATCTTTTGATGATAACCTAAGAGGCGATTTCATATACGCCAAGCCGATTTTAGACAAATACGGGTTCAAGGCTACATTCTTCATAATATGTAACAAGACAGGAATTAGCGGAACTACTAGATTCCTCAACAGGACTAACTGGCAAGATATAGCCGCAATGCAGAAGGATGGAATGGATATACAATCACATACTATGAACCATCGCCATCTAAATCATCTATCTACAAATGCATTAAACTTCGAGATAGGTGGATCGAAACAATGTCTTGCAAATCATGGATATCATGCCACAACCTTTGCTTATCCATATAACGAAGGATCAAATAATGCCACTGTAGTCAATGTCGTAGCCAAATACTACAGT
>WJXE01000256.1 GCA_009665115.1 Nitrosopumilales archaeon | reverse complement strand
GTAATGAAGTCTAGATCTGCTGCTCTAAATTGTTACAAGATGCTTATTAATTATGAGGAGCGAAACAAAGGGGCCAAGACGCTAAGAGGATATACTAGCTACGCGTCAATATTGAATATGTCATTTTCGAGCTGGAAAGACCGGATAAGACGAATATTGTATAGAAATAATGATGCAAAACAAGAGATTGAAGACACTCTACAAACGACCGCCAGACCAGAGCTAACAATAGGAAATGCTATTTGCAAAGACGGCACAATGATGCTTTTTCCAACTAACGCTAATGGTTCTCAATTCATACTAGGCAAGCAGAATCCCAACAATCTCAAAACCTTTACAACTGACAGCCATTATAGATTTGTCAAGAAAAAAGAAGATGATGTAGAATTTTGGAACGTATTTTCTGGAGACATAACTTATAGAAGTAGTGGCGAACATGCGAAGAGTTGCCGGCTGAATATGTTCGCATCAACTACAATACAAATTAACGACTGGAATAGTGCAATGGATAAAGGATATATCGGAAGCGAAAAGGATTTGAAAAATCACGAAGTGACCGTTATTATGAGGGTACACACAAAAGTGGGTCACAAAACAGAATGCTGTATAAAAATGCGTGGTGGTGGTCATCATGGAGATAGACCCGAGCAAGCAGGTTGTATTCAACTTGATGTTTCAACTCAAGATTCAGGACATTCCGCAAGATGGGCTAAAGAATTGGTCCATCCTTCATATGAGTATCAAGAATTAGAGCCATTGTTTGAGTTTTTCTTTGAGGAAGGAAAATGGTTTGGTATGAAGACCACTAGCTGGAATAATAATAATAATTATACGCATAACACCACAACAACAAATAGGTGCTACATTGACCCTGACCCGTTTAATACTAATGGGACATTGAAGAATGATTATCGATTGTATTCAGAATATATTGACGTAGGAAATGGTAAAAAATATCGAGAAATTGTAAACTGGGCGGGTGGTGTGCCTACGACACTAAGGGTTGATGGTTTTGAAAGTGTTGATTTTTATGCTTGCAACGCAAGAGAAATTATTCCGCCTAGAGATTAGATGAGAGTTTGTTCCTTATGCCTGGAAGTAGAGAGAAACTTCCAGACATACCTTACGGTTACTGCCTGACCTAAAGGCAATTTTTGAGCGAGATGCTCAGTCGGTAATAATTGTTACACCGTAAAAGGAGCAAAAGGCAAACTTAGGATTGTGGATCGCTATAAAAATTTAAAAAACCAATCTGTTGCTACGTTAGCTACAAAGAATATATATGAAATTGATTAATGTACTCTATTAGATTGCTCTTGCTGCACAGATTGACCACTATCACGCAATTGCTCGTAGCATCTTTGATTCTATCTTCTATGGTCTCATACATTTTTGCTGTTGTTATTCAACAGGCATCCGCGTCATCAAGACATCATAATCATTTTCCCCCTACAACTAACAGCAATAATAATAATTTTTTTTCAACATCTCCTTCTATAAAGGTCTGCTGTGCTTGGGATAATAAATTTGGAGCAGGACAGTTAACATACATAATAATCGGTGGTGATGCTTCATCTAAACGAGCAGTTGTTGAAGCATTGAATGAATGGGCTTCAAATGTCAATGGACTACAGTTTACAGAAGTTTCAGACAAAAACAGTGCTGACATAACACTGAATTTTCAGAATGGAGGAAGCGGCGGCGGTGGTCACAAACAGGCCAATGGTCTAGGTTCCGTCAGCGGTAGTGGGCGTACCGACATAGTCGGAGAAACAATACTCCATGGTAGTAATGGACTCATAAATAGTGCCCAAATAACTATAGCCACAGCTGCTTTTGGGTCTTCCTTTGGGACATCTCTGGTAAAACAAATAGCAATGCATGAGATTGGTCATGCTCTTGGAATTGGTCATGCTAATTTCAAAGGAGATATCATGGCCCCAGCGATTAACTATGAAAAAGTGGTAATATCTAGTTGTGACGTTAATGCTGTATCATCGGCTAATCAATGGAAGCTTGCGAATTCGGGCACAGCTCCACAACCACCACATCTGGACCATGTAAACTGTTGATGAGATTATTACCACGTATCGGGGAGATGTTCGATTGGGGCACTTTATCGTGTGAATTATTTGTTTTTGAGGCTTGATAAATTTTGTCAAGAACTGCTGTTGTACTTACAGCCCTAACTCTAATCCTCGCTGTCTTTTTGCCAGGTACGATGCTACTTGTTACAGCAGAACCAACAGTCCATAGAGTACCTAATTCAAAGGCTATTTCACAAAATTTTATCACTAACACTAACAGCGGCAGCTTTAGTAGTAATGGTGGTGTTGGTCGCGGATTTTCGACCAGGATAGCGCTCATAAATTTTGATGACGGATACAAGAGTCAATTCACAAACGCAAAACCCGTACTAGATAAATATGGCTTTAAGGCAACTTTCTTTATAGTCTGCAATTTCGTAGGAAAATCAGCGAAGCAAATGAATTCAACTTCTATCGTCAACTTCGCTGGAAAAGGAGTTGAACAAATGACTTGGACTGATGTACTTGCTTTATACAAACAAGGGGAGATGATAGGATCTCATACCATGAATCACCTACGAAATATGACGAATATGTCCGATAGTGAGTTGAATTACGAAATTGGTGGCTCGAAGCAATGTCTCGTTAACCACGGGATTCCCACAACGACCTTTGCGTACCCATTTGAGAATGGCAAAGATAACGTAACAGTAGTCAAAAAAGTCTCCCAGGATTACACTTATGCTAGATCGGGAAACTATCCGCTGATGTTTCTCTCTTGCGATCATTTTTCTAAAAAGTATAGTCGGCAGGCTGACTGCAGAACATATTTACCTAGCGGTAAGATTTCTTACGCGAACAGATATTCTATTGTAGGTTGGAGCCACGATTATGATAGAATAGCCTATTTTTATAATGATAAACAAATGCTTAATAGATTCATTCAAGTCGTTAGTGGCCAAGACAAATACAACAGACCAGGGCAATCGCTAGATGCTATTCCAATAATAGTATATCACCGGATCGATAACAGTGGGGCTCAATACAGTACTACCGTATCTTTCTTTGCTGAGGAAATGAAATATTTACACGACAATGGCTTTAAGGTGATTAATATGGCTGCTTTGGTATATAATAATGTCACAAACTCATTGAATTTTAAAAATTCCTAGCGTCAGCATTTTTTGGATGCTCAACTGTGGGTTTTTAAAAATACTCAGCCGCAGGCATTTGAATTAAGAAAAAGTGCAGATACCATTTCTGTACTCCCATGTTTTTTAAAAGTATGGCATATCTTACTTGCAGGAGAAGCCTTATCACACCAACTAACTAGGTTCTGTTTGCTA
>WJXE01000255.1 GCA_009665115.1 Nitrosopumilales archaeon | reverse complement strand
GGTCAAGATTATTGGCTGATGAAAGTGGGTCATAGAGTGGGGAATCAGGGTGATGGGCTCGGCTTAAGATTGGAAATTCAAATTATGTCTGTCTAGGGGAGGCATTTATCTATATGGGAAATGACCCACCTAGTTTTGGGTGCTATTTTGAGACCTGCTCACGACGAAAATTCTTGTCCAAAGCGTCCCTATATGGTGCCGCATAAAGTTCCATCCTTTTTAAAATTTTGCAGAAGAATACAACGGTGAATCAGGTGTGATTGCTATATCTTATAAGATGAAGAGCATAAACAATTGTAGATCGATATTAACAGAACTGATGATAGTCTTGGTGGTCATTTATGAAATATAGGAAGAACAGATCAAGACATAATAGTTTGGAATCCATTATCCGCCGTGATTACCTAAGCATTAAGAAGCAGTGCACAAGAAAGGATGGAATTTTACTTGACTCAGGATACTACGATACTGGGGCATGGGGGTGGCCTGCGTAAATGTTGGGAAGGATGCAAGATAGCAAAATCAGAAGGGGACAGGAAGAATATGGAATATTATGCAAAAGGTATAAGGAAATTCCAGCGGGAACTGAAAACATCTGTATCAGAATTCCTACAATTTGGTCAGTTAGGTCGGAATTATTGCAGTTACAAATAAGGATCTTAATAACACTCATTAATCAGAGCAGAAGGGACATCTGAGTTTGTTATAATGCATCTTTATATTCTAGCCGAAGTAAACAGGTGAAAGAAACTTATGACAACCGCCTCTTCAATAGGATATCCACCCGGACCTCACTCAATTTTACCTAACAAATTATTGCGTGGATTTATGCATGACCCCATCAAGACCTTGGTGGATATTGCACGTACCTATGGAGATATCTGCCATTTTAAATTTGGAAGACAACATATCTATCTCTTGAATAATCCGCATTACATTGAAGATGTATTAATTAGAAACTATAAAAATTTTATAAAGAGTAGAGGACTACAAGTATCCAAGCGTCTTTTAGGCGAGGGATTAGTGACTAGTGAGGGAGAATACCACGATCGTCAAAGGCGATTAATTCAACCTACATTTCATCCCAATCGCATAAAGGGATACGGAAACATCATGACCAGCTATGCAGTACGTATGTGTCAGCGATGGGAGGATGGAATTACGTTGGATATACATAAGGAAATGATGCATGTAACGTTAGAAATCATTAGTAAGGCCGTCTTAGGTTCGGATGTTAAACCAGAAGATGACGAAGTTGGTATTGCATTGCAAACTTGCATGGAATACTTTAATCGCCTTCAAATGCCTTTCGGTGAGCTGATTGAAAAAATACCTATACTACCTATTAACAAAGGTTATCAAACTGCAAAAAAGAAATTAGATTCGATAGTATATAGTATGATTAAGGAGCACAGGGATAAGGAGAGTAAGGGTGTATACCATGAGGAGGACTTGCTATATACGTTACTACAAGCTCAAGATACTGAAGCTGGAATTGGAAGAATGACTGATTCACAATTAAAAGATGAAGTAATGACAATTTTTCTGGCAGGTCATGAAACGACATCCAATGCACTCACATGGACATTTTATCTCTTGTCGCAGCATCCAACTGCAGAGGCTCGCCTCTATGCTGAACTCTGTTCTGTACTTGGTGATAAAGATGCCAAAAGAATTCCGACTGTTGAAGATATACCAAAATTGGAATATACTGAAAAGGTCTTTAGAGAATCCATGAGGCTATACCCTCCAGTATGGACTATTGCTCGCCAAGCTATAAATGATTACAAGGTTGACAAATATGTTCTACCCGCCGGCTCGATTATTTTAATGAGTCAATATGTAATGCATCATGATCCGCGTCACTTTTCTGACCCAGATCTCTTTTATCCAGATCGCTGGACGAAAGAAGCAAAGTTACATATCCCTAGATTTAGCTATTTTCCATTTGGTGGAGGTATCAGAGGCTGTATAGGTGAACCTTTTGCATGGATGGAAGGAATATTACTAATAGCTACAATCTGCCGGGAATGGAAGATGCATCATGACCCAGATGATAAGGTAGAGTTAAAGCCACTCGTTACGTTACGTCCTAAATATGGGATGAGTATGACGCTAGAACGTAGAAAGGAAAGGTAGTAACCCTCTGCTAAGATTCCAAGTATTTCCAACTGTCTTGTATAATCTGTAAATCTGTGTTACAGCCTATATTACGATTAAAACATAGAACATCACATATAAGATAAAGTACAAGATATCCAAATTGTACAGCTTGGATATTCGTGTTCCATGCATAGCTAATACGAAGTAAGTTCATTTTGTATGATTTTTAGCTGTTCCTTAGTTTCGACCTAAACGCGGCAAAAATAGATCTGGAGGGTTAATAGCATATCCTCTATTGAAAGATTTGGTCTATTTGTAAATAGAGAGACAAAAAATCTTGTTACAGATTTTCTCTGATTATGGTTGGCATCATGTTCAACAGTCATTGAATATCATATACTACTGGTCATACTTATCTGACTTTCCCACCTATGAGGGTGTTATATCCTATCGATATATCGCGCTTGTATACACTGAAGTCTGTTTGGGTCGTTTTGGATTTATGATATCAGTAGTATCTCAAGTATATAATCTCTTATAGACATCGCACCATTTACATGATTTATCCGGAATCGGTATTAACCATGTGTGAGCAACAGGTTAGTAATCTTAACAACCATTGTAGTAGAAAGTAACGAAGGACCAGCAGATAAAGGAGTAACAACACACCCCAACCCAACTCGGTCATTGCTAATTAGAAATGTTAATTCGTTCTACTTGTTCTTTTCGCGGCTATTTTTTGTCCGCAGGAGCAGGTTTAGTCTTATCCTCTACTAATTTGAATCTAGATAGTTGCTTGTATGCAAGGAATACTATAAAGGCAATTATGAGAAAGTTAATTATGTTTGCGATGAGATCGCCGACCATAAATGTAGAATGTTCTACAGTAATCTTCACTGCGTTCAAATTTCCAGCAGGTAAAAACAATCCAATAAATGGTGTTATGATATCATTAACAAATGATGTAACTAGTTTGGAAGCTGCTTGACCTATGACAAATGCAATAGCTAATCCAATAATTCCAAATATCATTAGAAAGTCGAAGAATTCTTGTTTCAATGACTTTTTTACTGCGGTAGGAGATGACTCAGCCACTGTAAGATTATGTTATATCCCTGAGTTATTATGTAAACAGACAAAATAAACAGAAACATTACAATCTATTGAATTTATTATAGAAAGTTACTTATAGTTTGCAAAGAATTACCACTTGTGATGAATGTCTGTACTGGAGTGACGCGATCTGAATCATAATAAGAATGATCCCGTCTGGCTTGCATAAATTCAAGAACGCTCTGTGGACTCTATAGT
>WJXE01000254.1 GCA_009665115.1 Nitrosopumilales archaeon | reverse complement strand
GTCTTTACTTTTTCTGAAGTCCAATCATTATATTAATATTAAATCTCTGAATTAAGATTAGTGGCCCGCCAAGAAATTACATTTATTAATGTATACTCTCCAAACATACAACGGGTAAAATTTGCAAAGATTTGACGAGTTAGATATGAGGATATTATCAGAACTTACTAAAGATGCAAGTATTTCGGTGCCTCAACTTAGTAAAAAGCTTAATGTTAATGCATCTGTGCTTTATAGCAGAATAAAACGCCTTTCAAAACGTAATCTCATACAAAAATTTACAGTTATCGTCAATGAGGGCATGCTCGGCTTTAATGTTAAAGCAACTGTAGGCATTAACAGAGATCCCAAATTTAAAGATCCTATTCATTCTGAATTGTTAAAAATCCCAGAGGTTAGGTCCTTATCTGAAGTTACTGGTCGATTTGATATGATTGTTGCTGTCAACGCACGTACGTTGGAGGAATTGCACAATGTCATTATTGGGCTCATTGGAAAAATCGAAGGAATTCAAAACACCGAGACCTTCGTCGAAATGCAGAGAACTGAGAAAGATCCTGTATATGCGGTTCAGCAATCACTTACTAGGTAAGGAGTATCAGATTTTTATAGCCAGAGGCAAGAAAAATTATGATCTAACGGATGCGTGTAAGATTGACAGTAAGTTCAAATAGTACGTAAAGTAAAAATCAAATGAAACTTTTTTGGCTTTTGTGCAACGCAAGGTCGTAGAAATGATCCAGACTATGAAACTGGCTAAGAAGACAAGCAAGGATGATTACATTACCCATTTGCGTCTAGTCCTCCTTGGCATAGCCGCCGTGGGCGGAATTGCTTTTGTAATAAAGCTGATTGCAGAATTCATTACCTTTGGTAGTAAGCACTAGGACTTCGCTCGTGTAAGCGCCCGACAATTTCTTGTCGAAACCCGGACTTCCTCTTTTGGGTACATGAGCTCCCCAGGCTTGTTGGTACAGCTCATTACCATCTTTTGAGTGGCCATGTTTCTTGATTTCTACTACTCTTCGCGCACATGCAGATCTTTATTTTATCATGTTTGGCCCATAGATTGCGTTGTGTAGCATTTCTATGCTTGCTACTACTCCTTGGCCTC
The DNA here is from genome assembly GCA_009665115.1 of Nitrosopumilales archaeon. Lineage (GTDB taxonomy): Archaea > Thermoproteota > Nitrososphaeria > Nitrososphaerales > Nitrososphaeraceae > Nitrosopolaris. The sequence goes on along the minus strand of WJXE01000254.1, from coordinate 2,317 downwards.
TCTCTCGGGGAATTTACTAACTAACAAAAAATCAGTTCTGAATCAATGTCAGGTATGATAATAGAGCCAGAATCTTTCGTAAGTATTTTTAATCTCTTCTAGGTTAATTTATATCCATTTGGTGAAGAAGATGACAGAAGACAAGAAGGGGTATTCGATAGCTACGCTTGGATCGCATTGTTCACTTCAGGTACTTAAAGGTGCCAAGGATGAAGGTTTCGAAACATTGCTTGTTTGTGAAAGGCAAAGACTAAATCTTTACAAGAGATTCAAATTCATCGATGAAATTCTTGTAGTCGAAAACTTTAATGAAATTTTGGATGATACGTGCCAGCAACGTCTTAGGCAATCTAATTCTATAATTATTCCTCACGGCACATTCATCGCGTATTTGAGTAGCGAGCAGATCGAAGGGATTTCTACTCCAATATTTGGTAATAAATGGATTTTTAGGTGGGAGGCGGACAGAAAACTTAAACAGAAACTGATGGAAAATTCAGGATTAGCTATACCAAGATCCCTGAAGTCTAAGGATGATATTGAAGAGTTATGCATAGTGAAATTGCATGGAGCTGCGGGTGGTCGCGGCTATTTTTTGGCTTGGGATAAGAAGAGTTTTGACGAAGGAGTTGAAAAATTAATCAAGCGCAATGCAATAAAAGGCGAAGAAGAATTGTATATTCAGGAATATATCAGCGGCGTACCGGCCTATCTTCAATTCTTCCATTCTCCTATCACAACTGAGATTGAATTGATGGGCGTAGATCGAAGGTACGAATCGGATGTCGATGGTATCGGCAGAATCCCTTCAAGGCAACAGCTAGCAGTAGAGCTTGAGCCATCATACAACGTTGTTGGGAATATGCCGATAGTCCTGAGAGAGTCTTTGTTAGGTGAAGTTTACGCAATGGGAGAGAGGTTCGTAGAAGCAGCCAGGCGTCTTGTACCTCCCGGAATGACAGGCCCATTTTGTCTAGAAGGAATATATGATCGTGAAGGAAAGTTTATTACATTTGAGTTTTCAGCAAGAATCGTTGCGGGAACCAATCTCTATTTGGACGGTTCTCCATATTCTGGTTTAATCTTCAATGAACCTATGAGTATGGGAAGGAGAGTAGCACGTGAGATAAAAATAGCATGTGAAAACGGTGTTCTCCAGCAAATAACGACTTAACATACGTCTCACGCGAACATCTTATTCCTTCGATAAAAAAAAGCAACGGTATAACTACTGTAGTAGACAATATCAAAACAGATATACTGTGACAATGCTAACTCACGAGATCTTTGCTTATTGCTCTTATATCTGATATTCGTATTGGATATTTGCAAATACTTCTGAAATCTTTGGAGAAGCAATCAACAAATCCATATCGGAACATGTAAGATCAACGTTCTGGCAGTAGATCCTTTTCATAGCCTCGACCGAATGGTTCGTCCATAATCACGTTAGTGAATGAACTAAGGAAATTAAAGGAAAGATCTATTCGTGTGCTTCGTTCTCGGTGAACACGACATCAGGTTAGGCCGGGCCAACAAGAGCAAATCCCTTATTTTATTCTCAGTAGAATACTAATAAGAGTGCTTCATCGCATATTTAGTGTATGCTTCTCCAGTTGTCAGATTTATAGGGCCGGGATAGGATCTCACGAAATAAATGTTTAGGGACTCGTGAGCCTCTTATTCCAATTTATCCTCCGGTCATCTTGCTGAACTTATTAATTCGTTTCATCTTTGATATATAGTCGATATTCGCTAATGCGATATTCGCGGATTCTCGTACCTCTTCGCTCCCGTCGCCCAATGCCTTGTCAAGCGCTTCCTTCGCACTTTCAGAACCTATTACGCCAAGGGCGATAGCAGCTTCGTGCCTCACAAAGAAACTTGAGTCTGAACTTAATGCTCCTGAAAGAGCAGTTATTGCGTTCGTAAATCCAAGCTGACCTAGGGAAAATGCTGCTTCATGTCTAACCAGTGGATCTTTATCGCTCCTGAGAACGTTACTAATATCGTCAACAGCATCTTCGCCTGCTACATCTGCTAAAATACAAATCGCTCTTGTCCTAATTACGTTATCCGTATGTGTAAGCAGATCCAAGAAATATTTTGCATTACGATGGTCAAATTGGCGTTCCATTTCCGACAATATGTTCATCCTATCGGCAGATTGTGAGTGACTTTGATTATGACAGATTTTACTCATTGATTAAGAAAATCATTTACAGTTGGACTTAATTGTTCCGATATACTGAAAAATTAAACGTACATACGTATAATTAAACGGATAGTTATCTGTCGAAGAGGAGCTAACCGATAC
>WJXE01000253.1 GCA_009665115.1 Nitrosopumilales archaeon | reverse complement strand
ACATTATACTGTGTTGATGGTCTCAGTCGAAGAAAAGTATATCACTTATGATGAATTTTCAAAGATGCATCTGAAAATTGGTAAAGTAATTCATGCCGAAACTATTCCGGGCATGAAGAAAGTCTTTAAAGTCATCGTAGATATTGGTAACGAACGAAGAGATCTAGCCGTAGGTGCAGCACCTTATTTTTCCCCAGAGCAATTCATTGGGAGAATAGTGGTAGTTTGCACAAACTTGGAACCTCGCAGGATTGGTAGCTTGACTTCTAATGGCATGTTGCTTGCCGCGGAGGGACCAGATGGTCGGCCCGCATTTCTTACAATCGCCGACGATGCTCCTCTTGGTTCCGCTGTTCGTTAGATTAGATTTGATTTACTTAGTTATTTATTTATTTGATCGTCAACCAATCCCTGGACGAAAATTAGGTGGCTCCTTCTGTTTTTGGATATCTTCTAAAATTGACTCGTATTGTTTATCAAGCCCTTTGGTATCCAGTTGTATATTTTCAATTTTAGCAAATGCCTTCAAAATACTCTTTGCGGCGAGCGGTTGGGGATTTGTTGTCTCGGAAATTTCACCAAATAGCCCTATTGCTTCAATGTTCCTATCTGCAGCCAAACCCAAAATTAATCCGTTGAACCATGTTATGGTGTTTATTTCCTGGCCTAGTATGTCGATACCTGAATTTAGCAGTACTTGTTTTAGTCCAGGATTGCTTACGACCCCAGACACCATCGGAGCACCTGTTAGATGTTGGCGGAGATATCCACCTGCACTGTATAAACGCCTAATTTTGCCAATTGTCTGAATATGATCAAGGAAGCTTTTGCATAATTGATAGAGTTCGGTTGGGTCCTGTGGCTGTGAATTTCCAGTGAAAATAAGTAAGTTATGCTCTGTGTCATAGTAAAGTTGGTACAGATCACTAACGGTTTTCACAACACCATCGGTATATGATACCCATGGCTTTTCATTGGAAGCTATTACGGCAATGCATTCTGATTTCAAGTTTTTCGCTAAATATGCTGACACAAGACCACCCACTTTTCCCATATCTGGGAGTGATGCGAATACGTTGAATCCATCTGTTTTGGGCTGTTTGATATTATCTAGGCGCATCACTAGTTTCCATTCCATTTATTTTCATTAAAAAAGCCGCGATCGCAGTATAATCTTGTTCGGAGTATCCGCTATTGTTTGCTGTTCTATACATTTGTTGCACCAACGCAGTCAATGGCAACGAAACCCCTGCAGTCTGTGCACTAAGCGCTGCCAGATCAAGGTCCTTCAACATATTTCTAAGATAGAATGACGGCTCGAAGTTATTTGCTATCATCTTCGGGCCCTTTGCTTCGCCCAGTTGTGTTCGAATAGATGTGGAATTCAATATCTCAATAAACATCTTGGGATCAATTCCAGCACCTCTGACAAGGACTATACCTTCAGACATCGCCCCAGCTATTAGGCCAATATTTAGATTCAATGCTAGCTTGAGAATGCTGGCATCCCCATCTCGTTCGCCTAGATAGAACATTGCTTTCGATATGTTTTTAATAATAGGTGCTACTTTCTCGAAAGCCTTTCTACTTCCGCAAATTATAGGAACCAATTCACCATTTTCAGCTGCGGTAGTCCCTCCCATAACAGGCATCCCGAGCATTGCAATCCTAGCCTCTCTAAAACGCTGCGCGCAAAACTTTGATTCTTCAGGAGATATTGTGCTAGTATCTGCCACGATAAAATCTTTGGAATTACAGGCGAGTATTCCTTCATTTCCAAAACATATCTCCTTCACTGCAATAAAATTTGTAACAGAAATAAGAATAAAATCAGAATCCTGTGCTAGTTCCTTAGGCGTGCTAGCTACAGCGACTCCCCTGTTTGCGAAGGGTCCAGTCTTTATGCTATGACGATTATAAACAGTAATGAGATGGCCAGTATCGATAAGTCTGCGTGCTATTGCAGCTCCCATAAGTCCCAAGCCAGCCAGTCCAATTTTCATCAAACCAAATTACATCAAGATATCCTACGATATTAATCATAGCGTTTCTCAGAAAGTTGTCTATTTCCATCATAATGTGTATGGATCCTGATGCATAATTGATGAGACTGGGCTTGATATATTAGGGAGACAGCAGCTTTTATAGCGCCAAAGTTTACTGACTCAGGGTTGCGGAGTGTCTGTGAGTGAGGGCCTAGTAATCGTTTACACCGGGAAAGGCAAGGGCAAGACGACGGCTGCTCTAGGAATCGTTTTACGTTCCGTGGGCCATGGGCATAGAGTCATAATGATTCAGTTCATCAAGGGAGAATGGTATTATGGTGAACTAACGAGCTCAAAAAGACTAGAGCCAGAATTCGAAATGATCGCGGCAGGTAAGGGATTTGTTGGAATTTTGGATGATGACCACACTTTAGAGCAACATCAAGACGCAGCGCTGAAAGCAACGACCCTGGCGATAGAGAAACTTTCAACTGGCCTTTACGACGTAATGATACTGGATGAAATCAACTATGCGGTAAAACTAAACTTGATATCAGTTCAAAACGTGTTAGAAATTGTAAGAATTAAGCCTTCTAAAACCACGCTAGTTCTCACCGGTAACTATGCGCCTGTAGAGGTCATCGCATTGGCAGATCTAGTTACAGAAATGAAAGAAGTTAAGCATCCTTATGGGTTGGGAACCAAGGCAATTAAAGGAATTGATTACTGATTGGCAGTTAACTCATGAAATCATGGTATGGTAACCTTAAAGTATGCCATTTGGGCCGTTTACCTTTATAAATGGTGACTGCCGAGATCCGACGGCTTCCAGATGAAGGCGATGTTATTATCGCTACCATTAGGCAACTAACAGGACATGGAGCGTATGTCGTATTGGATGAATACAACGGCATGACGGGCTTCCTGCATATTTCTGAAATCGCGACCGGCTGGATACGCAATCTCGAGCGCTATGTTAAACCTAGGCAGAAGGCAGTCCTCAAAGTTATCAGGGTCAATAAGACCAGAGCGGAAGTTGATTTGTCTCTCAAGCAGGTATCCGGGGAGGAGAGAAAATCAAAGCTCATTGAAGTTAAGAAGAACGAGAAGGCTTCCGCATCCATGGATATTATCAAGGAAAAAACAAAGCTTAATGATGCTCAGGTAAAAGAAATAGAGGATAAAATTCTTCAGAAATACGACTACGTGTATGACTTTCTTGAAGAAGTCGCAAAGAAAGGAATCGGTGCAATCACAAATATCGATTTATCGCAGGATATCTTGAAAGCGATTGAAGAAGAGGGCAATAAAATACAGATTCCCCACGTTGAAATACGAGGGATCGCGGAGATAGCTGTGAGAAAACCTAATGGAATTGATGTAATCAAATCAACACTATTACCAGTAGAGACTAGCAAGAGTGCTACTAGTACTGTGAGCGTGACCTATATCGGAG
>WJXE01000252.1 GCA_009665115.1 Nitrosopumilales archaeon | reverse complement strand
AATATACGACCATTTTTCGTTTGGAAAGAAGGAAGTGTAACGTCCACACGCTGCCAAATTAAGATACTAGCCGTACTTCTTATGGTGTTTTCAGCAATGACTGTGGTTCATTTGCGAGGTTTCTAATTTTAATTTTCTGTAGTAAAGATTTTGTGCCTATACTACCAAGTAGGATAGCTATCGACAAGATGACGATGGTTCCTCCAGGCGCTAAATTCATAAAATATGATGTTACTATGCCTCCTAATACTGACGAAACCGCAATTATAATAGATATCATTGCTGTTTTCTTAAACCCTTTTCCAAACATCATCGCAGTAATGTTCGGAATCACAATTAATGACGATATTAACAGAACTCCAACTAAGCGAAGTGATGAGATTACAGCTAGACTAGCAAGACCTATAAATAGATAGTTTAGCCTTGTTACATTTATTCCACTAACTCTTGCCTGATCTTCATTAAATGTGATATACATAAGCTGCTTATAGAGTTTGAATATTATCAAAAGTACTACAGTACTTAACATTAAAATCATTAGTTGGTCTTGCATACTTATCAGCAAAATACTTCCAAAGAGGAAGCTTTCTAAGTCAAGATTAAAACCTCCTGCCAAACCTATTAGTACGATTCCCATTGCAAGTCCAGAGGACAACATTACCGCAACCGCGGCATCGGGAGGAATTTTTGTAGATTGTCGTAACTTAGTAACTCCCAAAGATGCAAGAACCGATACTAGTAGTGCAGTCCATATTGGATACGTGTTCGTAAACAAACCTACAGCTATTCCACCGAAAGCCGCATGGGAAAGAGCGTCACCAAATAATGATTGTCTTCTCAACACAAGAAAGAGTCCTACTACTGAGCAGGTTACTGCAACGACGACACCCGATAAAAGAGCACGTTGCATAAAACTGTATTGAAGGATTTCAAAAACCATTTTTGGCTTGATACTATCCTTTCATTCCATCGTCATGCGCATTGGCATCTCCCTGACTGTAGCCTGAATGAAGATTCTTGTTTTGATTTGAATGCGAACGCATATGTAATTGCATACTCGATTCAGAATACATTCGAATCAATTCACTGCTCCCAAAGAATTCACTAGTATCGCCGTGAAAAAACATGCTTCTATTAAGACACATTACCTTATTTGCTATTTTATTTACTGCATCTAGATCGTGCGAAGCCCATATTATAGATAGGTTGTTTTTTAGATTTAGGTTCTTTACCAGTGTATAGAATTTGTTCTGTGTCTCCACATCAACACTTGTTGTGGGTTCGTCCAAAATTAATAACTTAGGTTCGCTAACCAGAGCTTTGGCAATGAGTACCCTCTGCTGTTGCCCACCTGAAAGTTCGCCTATTCTCCTATGGTTCTGACCGGAAAGGTCAACCATTTCGAGAGCAGAATCTACCTTCTCTTTTGAACCATTTTTTTTTCCAATCAATCCCAGTGAAACAATTTCCTGTACCGTAGCAGGAAAGCCTTGTTCGATTGATTTTTGCTGTGGAATGTAACCTATGCTCTGAAGAATGAGATTATTATTCTTTCTAATGTCATGACCGAATATTCTTACTTCACCTTGGTAGTCCTTAAACAATCCGAGCATACAGCTAAAAAGAGTAGTTTTTCCAGCTCCGTTTGGACCGATAACTCCTAACAAGTCTCCCTTGTTAACACTGAATGAAATATTGTCTAATACATTAGAAGAAAAAGATGTGGAACTGACCTTGTAGGTGTAAGTCAGGTTCTTGACGGATACCGCTACTAGATCTTGCATTGGAGCCCCACCTTAAAGGCAGCAAGGTCTTGATACATCTTATCTAAATATCCAATGCCTGCCTTTTGTTCTGTGGCGTTTATGCGTTCTATAGGACTAAGTACCATTACCTTTGCACCTGGAATCTGTTCTGCTATAGCTTGAGCTGATCTAGGATCAATCAGGTCTTCGTTATAAATTACCTTTAGCCCCAAATTCTTTGCCAGGTTCACCACTTCAACTAATTTTTGTGGAAGTACTTCTCCACTTGGTGTAAGTCCTTCATGTATAGGATGCTGTGTTAAACCGTAATGGGGGGCAAAATAGCCAAAAGCGAGATGAAATGGTATGAAGTCTCTTTTTGGACAGTTGGAGCTAGAGAGGTTGCCTCTAAAAGCAGTATCGACCTTATTCAGTTGTCCTATAAAATTTTGAGCGTTCTGATTATAATATGCGGTATTCTTGGGATCTACCTTCTCTAAACCATTTCGAATGTTTTGAACTTGCTGAATGGCTAGTACCGGGTCTAGCCAAATATGTGGATCGTTTGGTCCTTTTATGTCAGGATCATTTGGATTTGCTAATAGATTTATTCCTTTACTTGTATCAATTGCATTTTGTGGGGTGAGGTTGTGTATCCAAGGTTCTTCCATAGAAGCACCATTATATACCAATAGATTCGCTGAGTTTGCTTTCTGGATCTCTTGTATTGTCGGATCAAAATTATGTGGTTCTGTACCAATAGGTACAAGAACGGAGGCATCAATCCTGTCTCCTCCGACTGCCTTAACAAATTCATAAATTGGAAAGAATGATGCAACGACATTACTTTTAGCTTGGGTAGGCTGCTGGCCTGCGTTCATTGCAGGGGTGGTATTTTTTGAACTTATGATTGGATTAGTCGAAGTAGTATTAGCGGTCTGATTTGCTGTTACTTTGTTATTAGAAGTCGAATTTGTACCAGACGCCTTCAAAGGTGTTATAGCTATTGTTGTTGTCATTGCAATTAAGAGAACGGGAGTCAGTAGAGCTAACGAAGCTTTCAAAATTTGATTCCTAATTTCAACTCACCTTGTTATTAACATATAAACTTTTGTTATTAACAATAACACCACCTATATAAATATTTTATTAATACCAATAGATAGTCTACAAATTAAATAATAACTAATCAATAACGGGAATCTCAGGGAGACTAGTCTCGAGGTACCGGACTAACAATACATAGAGCATAATCAGTCGCCTTACGTAGAAATTAATACATGTTTTCAAAAATTAAAAGAAGATAACTATTCTTTAGCACCAAACATTGGTGCTTCGAACAGACGTCAGTGGCCGCAACAAGTGCAATTATTTTGTTTGCACTGTTCTTCAGTGTGATTGCACGTACGATGATCTGTTGATGACATGTATAACAATTTATCTCAGTTGTTATTATTAAATGTTATTAATCTTTTTCAAAACGTCTTATACATCTCTGCATCAATTAATAAGTATTATTAACTTGTTATTTATGACCAATAAATACTCGAGAATTATGCCACAATTTTATTAACATCAAAATTAGATTATAAAAGTCTTAATAATGTATCTTTTTATTACGGGTTAGCAGCACAGAAATATTATTTCTGCGATGAATGCACCTCTGTCTTGCTTTAAATTATTGACACCGTAGCCC
>WJXE01000251.1 GCA_009665115.1 Nitrosopumilales archaeon | reverse complement strand
TTCTATAGCTAAATATGGCCGTGTATGGTCTACGCAAACATCGATTCTAAGTTTTGCTTTGCACATAAATTGTACTAGACAGTCTACAACATTATCACTTCCATGTACTATCTCAGTCTTGGGGATTCCTTTTGCTTCCGTTGATACAAATATGTGAGTCACTTGGATTTAAATAGAACATTTCAAAATCTCCGTGTAGAAATCGCAACTGTAAATCATAATTGGGGTGCTTCAGAAACGAACGTTGACCCAAGTCGAGGACTCGAGGTTGTGGATTCGTTTATTAACGCATCGATAGCAGCAGAACAACTACATATTACAAGGCACATCTCATCCAGAATTTGTATAGGTTGTAGACTCTTACTCATTTCATTTTCATCACCCAATTGAGGTACTTTTGGGCTTGGGGGATATGAGGTTATAAGACATACAACGCTGAGGAATGCTTATGCCTTGATTTTGCATCAAGGAAAGAATTGCTTAATTTCTATAGCTAAAGATGGTCGTGTATAATCTATACGAACATCAATTTCATATTTTACATTGGATATATACATTGTAAGATAGCATTTACTACATCATCATCAGCACCACGTATTATGGCAGTTCTTTCAGAGATAGACATAGCTGGTGATGATGATGGCACTGCATTCAAAGAATCGATCCAGATTTACCAATGAATTTGTAAGTATAAAATATTAACGACCTCTAAGGAGATAGAACATAGAACTATTCTAACCAACCTTATTGATTCCTAATATTCTTACCTATCAAAGATGATAGGTCAGATGATTTATAGGTTTTAAAAGTACTAAATCTATCATAAAACGCTCTAGCATCTATTGCTTGTTCTGGAAGCAATTGCAACGAAGTAACAATGTGTTTCATTTTTGCATAAGAATAAGTCGAGTCTGCTTCATAGGCCGTAATCTTCAGTCTAACTCCTTTCTCGTATCTTTTGTAGTGTCTGTTACCTTATCCTTAGTCTCTACTAATTTATCTTTGACATCCTTTACTTTTTCCTTCAGTTTATCCGTAATCTTACTCATTGTCACCCATTGCATTTTAAAGGTATTAGGGGTATGATCCCGAGCTGCGCAAATTATACTAATCGTGCAAATTGTTTAATTTCTCTTAATAATTGTGTATACTTGCAAAAAGCCCGACTGGTGATTATAATGAAACATAGAAATAGTTTAGAGACTTATAATCGCTGGTTGTTTAAAATCAATACTAATAATTATATCACCATGTGCCACACTTCGTTAATCACATTGACCGGAGTTGTAGTCGTCTCCATTGCTCTAGCCATTCTCCTGGGTACAATGACCCTTCAAGCAGCAAACGCACAGAACTCGTCGTCCATCAATTCTAACATTGGAACAGCTAAAACTCCGACAGCAAATGGAAGCAACAAAACCGTTGTAATCGCGGCTCCCGGCGCAGCGGCAACTGTAGTAACAACAGGTAATAAGACGATAATTACAGCTGCTACTCCTACACCCACGATAAGCAAGAGTACCACAGCTAATTTCAATAGAACTGGCTTCACTAATCTATATGTTCTTACATCACCTACCGGAAAGACTTTCCCAATAAAATACAATATCAAAGGCGGCAAACTTGTGGGAATGTTAGAGGATAAAGATAGAACTACACTGGCACTAGTCCTTAATCCAAGTGCAAACGGCGGGAACTTTACGGTTGAATTGCCTAGGAATGTCATAGACTCCAAAGGAGCTTCAAATGCTGATTCAAAATATCAAATAAAGATAGATGGTAAGGGTGTCGATTAGAAAGAAGTAGCAAACAACGTGAATGCAAGAATATTATCTATTGACTTTAGCAAAGATAATAGATTTATAGAAATCATTGGTACACAAATGACATCCTAATATGGCAATTGTGAGTCTGTGGTGTTCTGATTGCAACGAAGTCGCTTAACTTTTAGATTCGATAATGACACGAGCAAAAAAGATAAGAATATTAGTTACAGGCGCTAGTGGTTTTATTGGTAGCCGCTTAGTAGATAGATTGTCTACATGCTCCTTGGATCCTTTGATTTCCAATGAATACGAAGTAGTATGTATGACAAGAAATGTAGAGTCGCTAAATCGTCATTATAATGAAAATGTTAAGGTAAACAAAGCAGATGTCATGAATTATCAAGAACTCATCAATGTTATGAGTGGAATTGACGTTGCTTTCTATCTAATACATTCAATGGAAGGTTCATCAAAAGATTGGGAAAAATTCGCAGAAAAGGATAGATTAGCAGCAGAAAATTTTGCAACAGCTGCCACAGAATGTGGAATAAAGAGAATAATCTATCTAGGAGGATTGAGCCCTAAAAAAGGGAAAGAAGGAGAATTATCAGAACATCTTCTTAGTAGAAACGAAGTTGGAAAGATATTAAAGAAATCCTCAGCAAAAGTTACAATATTTCGTGCTGCTGTCATATTAGGACAAGGTGGAGGATCATTTGAAATGTTACAATACCTTGTTGAAAGACTACCTATTATGATATGCCCAAAATGGGTTTTGACAAGATCCCAGCCTATCGCAGTAGATGATGTTATAACCTATTTAGCTAAATCTGTCGATATCGATGAGACAGAAGGCCGTACTTTTGATATCGGTGGATCAGACCTGCTTACATATATGGATATGATGAGAGGATATGCAAAAATGATAAACAAATCAATAAGGATACTAATAATTCCTTTTCTGACTCCTAGACTCTCTTCTTATTGGGTAGATCTTATCACACCAGTTAGAGCATCGTTAGCAAGACCATTAATTGATAGTCTCAAACATGAAGCAATAGTAACTGATGATTCAATAAAAAAGATAATTCCTATTAAATTAAGAAATTTTGAAGAAGCAATAACGGCTGCTGTCAAAGAAGACCGCCAGATCCAGAAACCAAGGATGGTGAGAAATGGAAGAACTTCTCGGTCGTTAAACAACAAGTTCCTTATAATATTTCTATTTGCCTTGGCTGCTGTTGGATCTACCTACTATATGTTAAATTCTAGACCAGAAATATTTCAAATTCGTTGGCTAGTATTGAGCGGACTCTGGTATATTGGTATTATGAGCTCTTTATATTTCGTCTTCAAGGGAGCTAGGCTAGGTGCCTTGACTGCTGGTATTATTGGCTGGGTTACTCTTGCATTTTGGCTAACTGATATTATCTATACTGTATCAGGTCATTCGTTAATATCTAATTCTCCCAATCTAGTAATGACTATTAGAAACATTATCGGCTCTGTTATTGCAGCAGTAGTAGTGGCTACTTCACATAATATCTTTCACAAGATGAGGGTACGAGAGTTTTAGTGTATGCATGATGGAAAACTTACTTGTCTTTATACTATCATGACCACTAACTAACTGTAGTACTTACATAGATAGGTGACACTTTCAAATACCCACATAGG
>WJXE01000026.1 GCA_009665115.1 Nitrosopumilales archaeon | reverse complement strand
ATCCTATATATCCAGAGTTTGGCCGCCAGGTACATGCTATAAAACAGGAACCGTGATTGCATACTCAATCAATCAATGAAATAGGTTATAAAGTTGTTGGAATTAATTAATGCCTGCAACGACACTAAAAACAAAAACAACAAGAACTAGTACTTCCTGGTTAATAACCAGCATCTATCGCGAATAGAGAGTATCATGATTGTCAGGTTTTTCGCTCACGCTATATTGGGGGATTAATGTGATCAATAATACAGAATACATAATGTTGCACTCCCACCATAAATCACTCCCAAGGTTACGACTTACGCCTACTTGAACCCTCGTTTAATAATACAACTGGTTCAAAAACCACCGGGGACTTATCAATAGCCAACTAGTCATCCAAACTCGCAAAACTAAAACACCAGGAACAATTTTAGAACACGAATTATCACAGATTAATCAAAACATAGGGAATCATGGTTCCAAATATCGTGAGCTAGTAAGCGCGCGCGAAAACCGCAATTTTGTTTGCAGGTTGTCTGCAATAGACACAATTGGATAGCAAACCAGTTTCCTGCTGCTCATCAAAAGGAAGGACCCGCAAGTCGGCTCCCGTTTCTTCCTTTACTTTTGTCTCACAACTTTGGTCTCCGCACCATCCTGTATAAACAAACCCACCTTTGCCATCAAGAATTGATTTGAAAGAATCGTAGGAGGTCGCCTTCGACAAATATTGTCTCAGGATTTCCTTTGTTCGAAGTAGAAGATTGGTTTGGATTTCATTCAAAATCGAAAAAACTGAATCTACCAATATTGAACAGTTGACCGTCGATTTCTGCATGGTATCTCTCCTAACGAGTTCCACTTGTGCATTCTCGATATCCCGCGGTCCTAGATTAATTCTAAGTGGAACTCCTTTGACCTCCCATTCATTGAACTTCCATCCCGAAGTATATTCTTCTCGCTCATCTACTATGACCCTTAGTCCTGATTTTCTCAACACCTCTGCGACTTCCAGTGCTTTTGACTTGACAACTTTAGAGTCTCGGTCTCTAAATATCGGCACAACTACGATCTGTATAGGAGCTATGTAAGGGGGTAGCAAAAGTCCTTTGTCATCTCCATGCATCATCACCAAAGCTCCTATGAGACGCCATGAAATACCCCATGAAGTTTGCCATGCATAGTGCTGATCGTTATCTTGGCCGAGGTATTTTATTTCGAAGGGCTTCGAAAAGTTCTGTCCCAGATGGTGAGAGGTAGCCATTTGTAATGCCTTGCCATCAGGCATCATTCCCTCCAGAGTAGTAGTATACTGTGCACCTACAAATTTTTCCTTCTCGCTTTTTAGTCCGGCTATTGTAGCAATAGCCAGGTGGTCTTCGATCAATCGCTGATAGATATCTAATATCAGCATCACTTCCCCCTTCGCTTCTTCTTCATCAGCGTGTACGGTATGTCCTTCCTGCCAGAGAAATTCCGAATTTCTAATAAAGGGTTTTGTCGCTTTTATTTCTGCACGTAATGCACTATTCCAAAAGTTCATTTTGATCGGGAGATCTCTGTAGCTAGCAATCCACCTAGAGAAGGAGGAGTATGCGATTGTCTCAGACGTTGGTCGTAAGGCGAGTTTTTCAGATAGATCATTATTACCGGCTCTTGTGACCCAAAATACCTCCGGTGTAAATCCGGTAAAGTGATCTTTTTCTTTAGCTAGGAGAGCTTCGGGTATCAATACAGGTAAAAAACCGTTTTGATGCCCGGTCTCTTTTAATTTACGATCTAAGATGTCCTTAATTAACTCCCATATAGCATATCCATACGGCTTTAATACTATGAAGCCTTTAACAGGAGCATAGTCTGCCAGCCCTGCCTTCCAGATTACCTGAGTATACCAATCACTAAGATTCTCATTTTTTTTTACGCTGATGCCAATGTGCTTTGCCGAAGCCAACGGAGAAAAGCAGTCTGATTAGATTTATGAAGTTTTGCTGGAGCCCAAATTCAAAATGGCTCTCCTTTACAATAAACCTGGCCTGTTATCCTGCTATGAAAATTCTTGCAAACATAACATTGGACAAATCCTACCTCGGCTTTCAAGACAGGACAATCTACTGACTCCAGTTTCATCCGTTTGAGCATCTTGGCACTCACGCCTTTCAACTTTAATTTGCCTTTCTCATCCATCATTCCAATGCTCCGTAGCTCCGCCCTTGCTTCGTCGGTCAATTTTATCGATTTGTCGACCTGTTTAACAGGAACCAGGTACTTGACACCTGTGCCGTCACTCATTTATTAAACAACAACACAAAACAGCTATAAGATCCTTTTCCTAACGATTTTGGTACTTGAAACTCGTCGAATCAACATTTCTCGCAATGTATATCTGAATTGGTTTCACCAAATTAGCCCTTCCTTTGGCGTCCACCGAGGATTCGGTCGGAATGAATTTAGTACGAGCATTTTTAATCCATCAATATACACAGACAACCAAGTCTATCAGAAGCAGATCTCTGTTGTATAAAGAAAGATCTTGGGCTAGTCTCTGTCTCCTTCAGCGGTTTTGTCAAGATAGTGTGTAAAAATACTGAGATTCAGAACAATCTCCTATTCACCAAATACGGGAATTACGTGTTATCTTTCTAGAGTTAAATTAAATATTAATTCTCATAAAGAGTTTGCTTTACAGAAATTTCGACAAACTTAATATACAGTTTGGGGAACTTCGACTAGTTAAGAGCGCGCTTTGTTATGCTAATTATCTTTGACGTAGAAGGCGTCCTCCTCAACGCCGAGTACCTTCCCGTGCTTGCACAGTTGATAGGACCAGAAAAAGAGAAGGAAATCTGGGATATAACAAAACAAGGTATTAGGGGAGAGATAAATTGGGAAGAAGGGCTTAGCCGACGAGTCGCAGCTCTTCGCGACATTAGTTTGGAGAATGCCCGAAGAATCGGCGAGAATCTTCAGATTATGCCCGGTGCTGTGGAACTTTGTACTGCCTTGAAAAGAGCAGGTTGGAAAATGATCGCCGTTTCTGGCGGCTTTACTCTCATAACAGATAGATTGAAAGGCGAACTTGGACTTGATAAAATATTTTCCAATGAATTAATATTCAGAAATGGAAAGCTTTTTGATGTGAACATAACGGTTACCTCAGACAAAGCTGCAGCAGTCACCCGGATTGTAAATGAATGGGGAATAAGACGCGAAGACACAGTAGCAGTAATTGACGGTGCCAATGATCTGAAATTGTTAGCTATTGCAGGATTCACTGTAGGATTCTGTCCAGTAGATAAGGTTAAGGAAAAAGCCGATGCGGTCATAGAGATACGCGATTTATCACTATTACTGAATCTACTTGAGAAAAAGTTTGGCAAAGCCGTACTGACTAACATCCATCAGGAGTAATTATATCTTATATTCTATTATTACGCCATATATTGAAATCTAGGATCGAAATCATACCTATTCCTGTAGTTCCTGATATAAAGGCTGGCGACAAGCTGGACATAATAATTCTAGAATCGATGAAGAATGCCGATGAATTTCTCTCAGAGGGTGACATAGTGGTTGTTGCACAGAAAGTAATCTCCAAGGCTGAAGGAAGGTTAATTGATTTAAAACTCGTCAACCCTTCAGAGAAGTCGCTACAAATTGCAAAACAAAACGATAAGGATCCGCGGTTAATCGAACTAATTTTGAATGAGTCAGTAGATATCTTGAGATTGGCTCGAGGGATCCTAATTGTAGAAACAAAGCGCGGGCTAATTTGTGCAAACGCAGGGGTAGACCAAAGCAACGTGGAAAAAAGTAATGATTACGCAGCATTACTGCCTGAGGATGCAGATTTATCTGCCCGTGAGCTAAGGCATTCATTAAAAAGAAAAACAGGTATTGACGTAGCCGTAATTATAACTGACACTTTCGGAAGGCCATTTAGGGAAGGACAAATCAACGTGGCTATAGGTATTGCCGGAATCCAACCAATTAAGAGCTACATAGGAACGCTGGATATGTACGGAAAGAAGTTGAAAGTAACAGAAATTGCAGTCGTAGATGAGATTGCTTCTGCTGCAGAATTACAAATGGGTAAAAGTGAACGCATTCCTGTTGTAATAATAAGAGGGTACGTTTATCAAATGGTTGAAAGCTCTTCTTTATCGCAGCTACTGCGATCTAGAGGGAAAGACCTCTTCAGGTGACTAGAAGATAATGCTATTGTGATCTTAGGAAACGTTACTCCTAAACAGTTAATATATCGCCTACACAATAAACTTGTTTATCCATATGAGTGCCAGTAACACCAAATCTCCGGCCAAAACCATCGACGTTAGAGGCCTTTACTGTCCTGAGCCGGTATTTCGTACAAAGATCGAAATGGAAAGACTTGCCATAGGCGATATGATAAAGATAGTTGCTGACGACCCGGAATCGGAAGAAGACATATCAATGTGGGCAAAGAGAAATGGACATGAGCTTCTCTCAGTTAACAAAGATAACAAAGATCTTGAGTTCCTAATCAAAAAGGCTAAATGAACATGACCACAGTTGCTCGGCCAGATATAGTAAGTCAAATAGGCAATACTCCGCTCGTAGAGCTGAATTCGTTTTCCACAAGCAGCGTAAAGCTTTTTGCGAAGCTAGAATGGTACAACCCTTTTGGCTCAGTCAAAGACAGGGCGGCATACTGGATGGTAAAGGAGGCGGAGAGGAAAGGACTGTTAAAGAAAGACAAAAGCATTATAATCGAGCCTACATCTGGCAATACAGGTATCGCGTTAACGGGCATTTCCCAAGCATTGGGATACAAAGTTGAAATTGTTATACCAGACAAGGTAAGCGATGAGACAAAGAAAATTTTGAAGAGGTTGGGAGCTACTCTACATGAGACATCAGATGATCTTTGCCCAAGGGTGGGCGCTGGCACCGATCAAAGTATTTCACTTGCTAAAGCGATTTCGAAACCAAGGCCCGATATCTATTATATGCCAAATCAATACGAAAATGATGCGAACTTTTTGGCCCATTATGAAAGCACCGGGCCAGAAATATGGAAACAAGCCAACGGCGAGGTGACGCATTTCCTTACCGGTTGTGGCACAGGTGGCACCATAACAGGTACCGCAACATTCCTAAAGGAGAAGAACAAAAATATTAAAATTATCGCAATTCAAGCTCAAAAGAACCACTTACTGCAAGGATTGAGAAATTTTGAAGAATCTTCAATGCCAGACTTGTTCCTACGACGGCAAAAGATTGTCGATGAATGGTTTACCGCTACAAATGAAGAGTCGTTTCGATTAGTAAGAGCGCTTGCCATAAAAGAGAGATTGCTAGTGGGTCCGTCCTCAGGCTCGGTCATGGCTTCAATGCTGAAGACTGCTGAAAAATTGGAGAGCGGCAATCTTGTGGGCATATTTGCAGACGATGGTACAAAATTCAAGAGTTTATACGACCAACAAGGCGTTTTCACCGACATGGAATACTACAATATCCTCAAGAATGCCAAGAATCTTTCAAAGCCTGTCTATGCGTTTGAGTAAAAGCTACTACTGATGGCTTTATTTTCGCTGTGTTTTCTCTCCGTCAACCATTTTTCCACATCCAAAGCGGCCATACAACCAAACCCGCCAGCAGTAATTGCCTGTCTGTATCGGTAATCGTGGACATCGCCAGCTGCAAAAACTCCTTCTACACTAGTGAGCGAATTATTTTTCAGGGCAATATAGCCTTTATCATCCAATTCTAATTGTCCTGTAAATATTCCTGTGTTTGGATCGTGGCCTATCGCTACGAACAAGCCACCCGCATGAATTTTCTGTTCCTTCCCGTTGTACACGTCTCTGACAACTATTGATGCAATTTTTTTATCACCTATAATATCAGATACTACGCTATTCCATAGAAACTCGATTTTTGGGTTTTCAAATGCCTTGTCTTGAAGAATTTTGCTAGCTCGCAACGAATCACGCCGATGGACTATTTTAATGGATTTTCCAAATTTTGAAAGGAAAGTGGCTTCCTCTAAGGCTGTGTCTCCTCCCCCTACTACCACTATGTCCTCACCTTTGAAGAAAGGACCGTCACATGTCGCACAATAGGATACTCCTCTGCCTGCAAACATCTGTTCGCCCTTAATTCCTAGCTTACGAGGAGACGCTCCAGTACATATTAGGACTGCTTTCGATTCAAATACCTCACTACTGGTGGTAATCTTGAAAGGCCTCTGCTTAAAGTCAACTTGAATAACCTCGTCATCGACTGCGATGGTTCCAAATCTTTCTGCCTGTTGCCGCATGTTCATCATAAGCTCCGGTCCAAATATTCCGTTTGGGAAACCTGGATAGTTTTCTACCTCGCTAGTAGTCATCAGCTGGCCGCCAGGCAAAGTACCAGTTACGAGAAGGGTCTTTAGTCTAGCACGCGAAGTGTAAATACCGGCCGTATACCCTGCCGGGCCCGACCCGACAATTATTACATCATAAAGGCTTACTTTGCCTGATTTAACGGATTCATCTTTACCATCCGTCTTGGACATATATCAGTACAGAGTAAAAATATGAATACCCTTTAATAGTTTGTTCGGAATTGCGGCTTTCCTGTACTTATGCCCAAAAATTTCTAATCTAATTTTTCAGTCAGGGAGCATCAAAGGTCAATTTTTATCTACGAGCAAGGTCTTTTCTCTCTTATAATCGAGTGACCGTCCTAACCTGACAAGAGACTTTGATAGTGTGACAGCATATCACGATGTCTTTTACATAATTTTTTAATCTTTATCTGAGTGCGCAACAAGTCACTCTGCCAATGTGCATTATACAGCCTACAATTTTTGTAGTGGCAAAATGGATATCCGTCAGTAATAAAGAAAAATAGCGCTTGAAGAATATACCCGATTGCGATTGAATTTATTCTTGAATCGTTATAGCCGACAAATTCACTTGTAGATTCACGTCCAGCCAATCTTTCTTTATTTGATTGCATCACCTCAAACGGAATCTCCGGCAGATAGAATTCCTTGTTCTTAGCGGGAGCTTCGACTATTCCCGTAGATGAGATTATCGAAGGTGTTCCACAAATTACAGCGCGAGCATGATATCGCCAATCTTCCTCGCTGAATGTACACGTTAGGCGTGGATCAAATATGACGTGAGCATGCTCCATAGAACTCTCTTCAGAAGGCATCGAAGCTCCATAGACTCTTTGTAACATAAAGCCGTCGTAAAATACAAAGGGTACGGGCCTTAGCGAGGCATTTAGAATGAGACTCTTTTCATACATTATCTCGTCAATAGTTGACTTCTTTCTTCGTTTCTCTTGATCGCAATAAGGAGATTTTATTTCCGATATCCTTACTGTGGCCAACGTTTCTGCAATCATATCCAAAGGCTGCCCGTTTTCACAGCTTCTTTGCAGGAAAGGATCTCTCAGATCAATCTCACAAGTCGGGAAAAAGTTGGCTAGCTCGTGCGATACCTCGGAAAGGTCCAGTTTGGTCGTCGAAGGTTCGCGATAGATATGGATATATCGAAACATCAAGAGACTTGCAGCTACAGTTGCAGATGGCCTCGTCTACCGTGCTATCCTACTTTACCTTTAGCTTAGGTGAATCTGGCATTTCTTTTAGCTTGCCCATGGCAACTTCTGCAGCTTTTTTACCTGACAATAACATCGACCCGAATGTCGGACCCATGCGTGGTAGGCCATGTGTCTCTGTGACCGACATCCCGCTAGCGATTAAGCCAGGAAAAACCTCGTCTGTGTAATTGACCACTGCGTCCTCGCTTCCTTCAACCCACATCGGATCCATTCCCTTCCACTTTACATATCCACGGTCCATCAAGCGCTTGACAGCGACCGAGTCATGACCCGATGCATCGATAACAATCTTGCATTCTAGGCCGATCGGATCAACACAAGTAATATTCCTAGGTAGAGCGGAGACCGGCATCCAGTTAACAACCACACCGCAAACTCGCTTGTTCTTCATTACAAGGTCGTCGAACTTCGTTAGCTGCAGGAATCGCACCCCAGCATCACACGCAGCAGCTACTAGCTTTGAACACGCATGCGGCCCCCAGGTAGCATAAAGTCCGTCATTGATTCTGCGATAGGGAACTCCTAGTTCATCCCATACCTTTTGTGCCGGAGCCCTAACCGTTACCGGGTTCATCATATATCCGCCGACCCAGTATCCACCACCTAAGTAATTATTTTGCTCAATGACTAGCGTTCGAGCACCCATCCTTCCAAGCTCTCTGCTCGCAGTCAAACCGGCAGGTCCAGCCCCGATGATTATTACATCACAATTTGCATATTCATTGATCGTTTCATTAAACATCATTGATATAGTCCTAGTTATTTCTGTCTCGGTCACGTCTGCGAAGATCTTTGCCATGTACCAATGTTTCTTGAAAGGTAATTAATACATTTTCGACTTGTATTCACAGGAAATAGAGACCGTTTGCTGTTGTATACTCAAGAACTTGCGTGCTATGATGTACATTTTCTACATCTAAATTTGGGAGGAGGCAATTGTTGTAAAAAATAGGGATATACAATTTCGACCTCATATAGACTGGGAATATTCTGAAGAGCAAGATGGTGTTTGTCTAACTTTCCTTAACAAAATATAGCAACACTGGACCTGGTAGCAAATTATGTAAAGGCCTCAATGAAATTTCTATAAGCGTCTCGAATTTTGTACTTCACGGGTGGGTCTTTGAATCCGTATCCACAAATTAGCTCGCAGCCGTTTTTCACCTTGCGATTGTGGTGCGCATATACGGCTCTTACCACGTCCAATACAACATTTCCGGCATTTGCTCCATCACTTGTCTGCAACATCATATCGATAACGATATTACTGCCAAGAAAGCCCTCGCTGGACACCCAATAGTAGCTGTTTCTCGAATCTCGGAGAAAATCAGTATATTCTGTAGTGCCTGCCAC
Source organism: Nitrosopumilales archaeon (assembly GCA_009665115.1). GTDB lineage: Archaea > Thermoproteota > Nitrososphaeria > Nitrososphaerales > Nitrososphaeraceae > Nitrosopolaris. Next base: position 4,978 of record WJXE01000026.1, on the reverse strand, counting down.
AGATTCAAAATTGTACGGCGCCTCAATGGCTATACTCTTAGTTTTGATCTTGCGCTTGGCCATTTTTGTTCTCTCAGCCATCGTGTTTTGAGTGTCCGTATTGCCACCCACATCAAGCTGGTAACTCTTTCTCACTAATGCACCTCGTTCCACCAGAAAGTCTATGATCCCCTTATGAAGTGCTGTTCCTCCCAGCTGGCTTAGCAGATCGTCTCCCACCAGCGGCATTTTCTTTTCCCCAAATTTTTTTGAAAAAACATCATTACCTGCAATTTTTGTCGGAGTTGCGTTGATGAAAGGTAAGCCTGCATCAAGGGAAGCGTCTGCATAATCCCTCGCCGTTCTATCCAAGCCCGAAGAAATCAGATTTATAACGACATTTGTCTCTGAATTCTCCAACATTTCGCCAAATTCTTTATGCGAGGAAGTTATCGTATTTTCCGACCTAAAAGGAAAAGGAGGCGCATCTGACAACATCCCTGCCTGTATGTTAATGCTCGAGCCTCTGACACTATGATATTTTTTGGGTCGTCCATTAACTACATCGTTAAGATCCTTACCAACTTTGGTGGGATCGATATCGAATGCTGCCACAACCTTTACGTCTGATGGTTTGAGTCCACCAATTTTTTTGTGCCATAAACCGCTAGTGTTGTTGGGCTTTGCGTAATAATCGAGACCTTGAACAAATATACTGCTGGCGTTGCCCACTCCTATCAAAGCCACTCTTACCTTGTTGGTCATTATGGGTACGTTTTAAAATTCATAGATGATTTAACTTTTTTGAGTTTCTGGGAAAGCAAGTGCAAAATTTTGGGCTGTTGAACCATTAGTTGTTTGATTCCGTTGTTCCGTTGTTGGGATTCAGTTGGGGAGGATTTGTCCAACACGTGCTTGCAATTCTAGACAGGGCCATTAGCTCTTCATGACCTGAAATGGGCATTCTTATTTTAATGCTGTCAGAGAAGTCAAAATAGTCAATCCATCTGAGTTCGAAATGAATCTAACATCTCATAGTTCAATCGCTGTAAGCGTCCTCTATTTATGGTAATTGTGCTTGTTCCTCTTTCGCTTAGTTTATTTGCGTTTGAGTAAGATCGATCTCTTAATTTTTCCGTCAAGAAATACTACTGAATTGCTTAGAATATGCACATATTTCTCCAAGAAATCAACTCTTCTGAGTCGGATCTGAGAGCGTTGCAAAGAAAATCAATTTCTGTCATAAGAGCTTCGATAACAACTGATATAAACAGGTGAAGTCAACAGAGCCCAAAATTTTGTTTTGGCTTGGGTGTATCATTTAAATACAGTATCAACGAATTTGCATTATCCCAGCATGGTTACCGTAGATCAAGTAATGTCTTCATTGAAGAAAGTTGTAGATCCAGAGTTGCATAAAGATATTGTATCGATGGGGATGGTTAAAGATCTAGCAATTAATGACGGGAAAGTGGCGTTTACTCTTGAGCTCACGACTCCCGCTTGTCCCTTTAATAGCGAAATAGAGCAGGATGTCAGGAACGCTATAGCGAGTATAGGCGAGACAGAACTAAACCTGAAAGTTACGGCACGAGTCATGGAGGGCCGCGCCATCTCTATGGATGAGATACTGCCCGGCGTTAAAAATATAATAGCGGTCGCGAGTGGTAAGGGAGGCGTCGGAAAGACTACTGTCTCCGTAAACTTGGCGCTAACACTAGCAAAGACCGGCGCAAAAGTGGGATTACTGGATGCTGATGTTTATGGCCCTAGCGTGCCGCTGATGCTTGGTCTTAAGCAAACCCCTGAAGTTACCAATAACAAGATTCAGCCGATTATTTCAGATGGAGTCAAAGTAATATCAATGGGATTTTTCTATGAACAGTCCCAGCAGGCCGGAATATACAGAGGCCCAATAGTTTCCGGCATTGTCAAACAATTCTTGACTGACGTTAACTGGGGCGACCTCGACTATTTGATAATAGACTTGCCACCCGGCACGGGTGACGCGCCTCTGACAATGGCACAGACAATACCAATTACAGGGATACTTATCGTAACTACTCCCCAGGAAGTTGCCATGAATGTTGCGGTGAAGGCAATTGGCATGTTTAACAAACTAAATGTTCCTATCATAGGGGTGATTGAGAACATGAGCCACCTCGAATGCCCGAACTGCCAGGAACGGATCCATATCTTTGGCAAAGGAGGCGGTCAGAGGGTCAGCGAGAAATTCAACGTCCCTTTCGTGGGGGAAATACCACTTCACCCGCAGATTATGGAGGGAAGTGATACAGGCAAACCAATAATTCTGTCAGAACCTGGTTCGATTCAGGCTAATGCGTTTACCAATGCTGCCAAAACGGTAGCGGGGAGGATTAGTGTTATTGCAGCTGAGTTGAAGGCTTTGGAAGAGACTGAGGCGGAGGGACGCCCTCGTAACGATACGGTAAGTCAAACTGAACCCCAAAATGTTCCTCAGTCCTGAAAATCTTCGTATCCTAAAAGAACCATTTGGCTTACTTCTTGAAAACAAGAGTGTCAGCAAGGTGAAGTTATACAGTTCGGTAAAACATGCCAAGTTGATTGTTTCGGTTGGTGATGCTACAACCGATCGTGTGACTTTGTATGGCATCATTCCTAGCGTATGCGTTGTAGATGGCAGAGAGAGACGAGTACAACGCAGAACAGCTGGAGGTGACTTGCTTTTACAAAATCAGGTATTGCAACTCAGATGTTCGAATCCTGCCGGGACTATTTCAAAAGGAGCAGTTCAAGTGTTACGGGATGCAATAAAAGCGAGTAGTACTAATCCGGTGAGAGTCATTGTTGAGGGCGAGGAGGACCTTCTAGCTTTGCCAATTTTTCTACTGGTTCCATATGGCTCAATCGTTATGTACGGACAGCCGTTCAAAGGGATTGTTATAGTTAAGATCGATTCTGAGACACGTAAAAGGGCCAAAGACTTAATGGAGAGTTTAGGAATTGACTGGATAGGGGGATATGATGACGCGGTGGCTGAATGATTTTCAATCCGAAAAGGTGATTGTATATACCACTTTCTGACCCCTGAGCATACAGCCCGGCGCCATCTATGTATATCAACTCTTCGTTTCTGCACCGCGTAGATTAGGAGCGTAAGACGATTACTCATCACAGCCACATCCGTCATTTTGAGGCTCATAGGCGCTGAGATGATATCTAGTTCTACAGCTGTAGCAGATGCTCTTATTCTCATCTATTGTGGCGCTGCAAAAAGCACAAATCCTGAGATCCTTGTGCAGATTCTTCGGCGTTGGTTCCATACCTCATTATTGCTTTATTAGATAATAATAACAAAAGTTAACCTGCCACACTGTGGCAATTGCAGATGCACTTTGTCATTTTAATATCAAAAGAACAGTCATGATCATGTCGACCTCTGTCATCCACGGGCCATTCTCCAGGACATTCACCATGTCGACCTCGTTTACAAAAGAACGTTAACGTCATGTGCCGCTCCAAAAAAGGACTGATTAGAATTTTAATGTTTTCTGAGTGGACTAAATCAAAGGTCGATATTGAATAGTTGAGGTGCATAGATCGAACCTTCCCTGACTCGCTTTACCCTCGCAACAGATAGATAATGTGGCCAGATGGTCACTAAAATCGAACCTTGGGGCACGCCTTCCGGTAGTCCAATGATGACGATATCATTTTCATTAACACCGAATTCTTCCAATTTTTGTTTGCTAGCCTTAATGATATCTTCAGACATACCGCTGCTGTAAACGTAAACCTTGCCAACGTAGTCAATTCTATCTACCATCTATTAATAGGGATAGAATGGTATACAAAAATGTGATCGTTTAGACCGAATCAATCTAAACAAACGAATAATGATATTGAACGTTTTGGATTTGATTCAGGTCCAATCAGTGAGCTAAATGTGGAGATTTTAAAGGTCGCTTTTTCGTATTCCAATGAAACGCATCAGATTAATTGAAATTGGGTGCGCATCTCATTCCGTTCTACAACTGCTTCGAACAGTTCAATATTGTCTTCTGGGTATACGATCCGGCTGCCTTTGTGTCGGTGTTGCTAGATTCAGTGTTCCAGTTGCATGACTTTTGTTTCAAAAAGGTTGAGATGGCATCTCGTTTTATTAAGAAATTCTTTCATTGCGTTGGATCGCATAACAACGATTACGGTTGCGACACCGGACTTCGAAAGGCTTTAGAGCGAGCCTTTCGAAAACATTGCGGCTTCCCTAGTTTTAAATGTCAGGCAAAATTGATGGAAAAAGAGCAGTTGTTGTGCGTCGTCGGAGGAAGAGTACTTGCACAATGGTATAGAATGTTAATTTTGTTATTCTTGCTGTTGTGTGCCAGCCCCACACTAAGTTGGCAGACTACAAATCATCAACATGGTACTTCGACATGCAGCCTGTGCATTCATAGACTTCATCTCCCACAGGGCCTGAGACATTAAATCTCACGATCGTTGTACATTTTGGACAACGCCCTTCAACTGTGCGTTGGATATGTTGAGGTTTTGTTCTAGTCCTTCTTCTACTTCCCATATCGGATAGTAAGACAGGTGCTCTGTTTTATAAACGTCAACACTTTCTGATGCTATTCAATAACCGTTACTCATCCAGAAGCCATCAACACAAAGTTGATCTATAGCATAGTCAACAGTTATTTAGTGATGGCTCGGCTTTTCTGTTCTCTCTTTTTCATAATTACGCAAGGTCCACACTCCGAGTGCGATAAAACCTCCGCCTATAGCAATCAGAACATAGTCTACAATAAGGATAAGTGCCCATGCCCTAAAAAATAGGCTACCGTACATGAATAAGGTAGCAAGGAAAATTAAAGCGATTCCAGTTATAATTTCAGTATTTATTCGTAGCATAACGGATAATGTTCAACCATCTATTATAAAAATTACTATTACCGGATTGGTACTTGAATCCTCGCTCTGGGTAACCGAGGGCAGGCTGAAGTAATATTATGGC
>WJXE01000250.1 GCA_009665115.1 Nitrosopumilales archaeon | reverse complement strand
GTGTATAGCAAATAGGTAATCCGGATAGCGGGATAACCAGGAAAAAAATGGTGTAGAATGATGGGAAAGGAGGATATCGACCAATAATTATGTCAACGAGTATTCTCATTGTTGACAATGAACCCAACGCTAATGCTGCATTACTAGGAACGCTGGAACAAAGTGGATTCAAAGCTGACTCAAATGAGTATCCTCCCATCGCTTTGGAGAATTTTGAGTCTCATCTTTAATGAAGAGCTGATAAGAAGGATAGATGAAGTTATCAATGGTACCACCACGATACAAATTAGAAGCAAATAACGTGAATCTGCGAAATGACTGATTACATGCCAATGAAATTTTTAGATACAGGAAATCTGCACTATGGGGCCATTACTGTAAGAGAGAAACAACGATTTTGGAAAAAAATCTTAATTATAGACGATGAGCCTGATATTACTGTCACGTTCAAGTTAGGCATAGAAAGTAGCAATAATGATGCTAGCAACGACAATAAGAAAATTGAGGTATATCCCTATAATGACCCGTTACTGGCACTATCCGAATTCAAACGAGACTTTTATGATCTGCTATTAGTTGACATTGATCTGCCACATCTGAACGGATTTGAACTATGTGAAAAGATTTTAGAAATAGATATCAATGTCAGGGTTTGCTTCATGACTTCAGGAGAAATAAATCGGGAAGCATTAAGAGAAATTTATCCAGCATTAAGCTTGGGATGTTTTCTCAAAAAGCCAGTGACAATAGATTACTTGGTTAAACGGATTAAGGCAGAATTGGATTGAGTTCAGATTCATTGCTAGACTTCCCGGATATAACGCATGATAAAAGACTAAATCGTGTTGACCTTTATGACATGCTCGAACGCTAATAAGTTCTTGTGTTGTCTTTCAATTTCGCTACAAGAACAGACAATTATCTGAGATTGTTCCCAGATTCAGTAATCTATATCTGCAACTACCGGAATATAAATAGATCAAGAATGAATGGCAAAATAAAGGAGTAAGAGAAAACATGCCATGTTTGAATGGATGGATGGATGGAGAACCCTAGTGATAATGAATAGCAGGGGGAGAGGCGTGTAAAGTTAGTTGTCGACCTGGCTACGAAGAATAAATTCTAGAATTCTCTTAAAAATCACGCTTTTGGTTATAATAGAAATTGTTTTAATTGTTACTAGTTTCGGTGTGCTAGCATATTTTCAGTCTCAGCAATCATCATTAGGAAATTCAATTAATATTGCTGGCAAGAATCGATATCTTACTGCCAATCTTTTATTACAAACTGAAAAATATCTGTATGGATTATCATCCGATACCTCACAACTAAAAGTTGCTATGAATAACTTGGAATCAAATATCATAACCTTGAAACAAGGAGGAATGATTTCGGGTATAGATCTAACACCTCTTCCTTCAAACTTTTTGGATCTCTGGAATATTGTTGATGGAAGATGGAATGTTTTCAAAACCTATATTACTAATAAGCTGCTTACATCACCTCAAGCAAGAACAACTTCGGATCAGTCACTGACAAGGAAAGTATTCGAATCGATGGCATCCAACATGATTGAATCTTCTGATAAATTGGTTACACTGCTAGGACAGCAAACAGATAAGAATTCTCAGTACCTCATACTATTACAAATCCTGTTTGCGATTCTAATTATTGGCATTCTAGTGTTAATCTTGTACCTCGTTGCAAGAATGCTTAGGCCAATATTTGCTCTGACTCAAGCAACGTCTAAAGTAAAAAAGGGGAACCTTGATGTATCAGTCAAACAAAAAGGTAATGACGAACTTTCTGTTCTTAGTGAATCTTTTAATTCGATGGTAGGTTCTATAAAAGACTATACTAAAAAACGGAATGAATTAACAAAACAACTTGAAGCAGCAAACGAGGAACTGAAATACAAAGATCAATTAAAAGATGAATTCATTAATGTGGCAGCACATGAATTGCGTTCCCCTATACAACCAATACTAGGCTTATCAGAAATTCTTCGGTATGGAAAAAATAGAGGAGAGAGTAGCAGTAAGCTCAGCAAAGAAGACGAGCTAGTCCTTGACATAATCATTAGAAATGCGAGGAGGCTGCTACGACTTGAACAAAACATCTTAGATATGACAAGGATCGAGAGCAAGACATTACATCTGGACATAGAGACACTTGATCTAAATGACATAATATCAAATTCTATTCATGATGCTCAATACGAAATTGATAAAGGAAGAGTAGACTTAGAGTCCAATGCAACCAAAAGCAATGGGACTAATCGCATCCTAATAGAAGCAGATAGAGCACGATTGACACAAGTTCTTTCCAATTTATTAAGTAATGCTGCTAAGTTCAGTAAAGAGGGAAGCATCATAGTTAACACAGAAAAGAAAGGTAGCGAGGCTTTTGTAAGTATCAGAGATACTGGTCCAGGAATACAACCAGATATTATGACTAAGCTGTTTTCAAAATTTGTTACAAATTCTTCTAGAGGCTCAGGATTAGGTTTGTATATTTCTAAAAGCATTATAGAAGCTCATGGTGGGAAGATATGGGCTGAGAACAATTCTGATGGTAAAGGCGCAACACTTACATTTAGCATGCCAATCAGCCAAAAAGTTGAGTAACTTTGTTAAAAATGAGCGAATAAATCTTGTCCCATATACACTCTTAAATTTTCATAATTATTTTGATCATGTGTTGGGTAGCAAACTGGAACTGATGATGCTTACGAACTGTATATAAGGTTCAAATATGGGTTGGAGATAAAAGTCAGTCGTTGATAAGATACATATGCATTCATCATGTGATTCCTGACTTGTTGTCAAATCCTTGACTCAATCCTCCTTCAATCAATTATAACTAATTCTAAAACATCAGATAACACCAATTGGATGCGATAAACGCCAATATCTAGCGTAACACACGTTTTTGACAGATCAAATGTCTCGAGCTTCATTCGGGCCATTATCTAGCGAGGATGAACGTAGTAGGATGAGGGTAGTATAGAAGGGACGCGGAATTTGAGAAATTGGAGGAAGCAGATAGGATACGCCTTCATTTGCTGTCTTCACCTACAGAATGCAATCAAAAACTGTGAAATGAGATATTTCTTAAGTATTTGTAGTATATTTACATTTATTTCTACTAATTTATGCACAATATTGTATATCAGTAGGGTAAAAAAAACAAACTGTGGCAGAAAGTAATTTTAACAACTTGATTTCCTCTATTTTGTATATAAAATATGTCAGAACATGAAGAAAGACCTTATTCAGGTATAGAAGAGCAGATGGAAGGAGGATTGCAGGAGCCAGCCACCAAAGTCTAAAAGAAAGGAACAAGAATATAGTATAACCGATATAAGTAAACAAATCGAAAAGCAAACGAATTATCTAGCAAGACTGGAACAAATCCTTCAACCGTTACGGAAGTTGGCAAAAAGCTCAGATGTACAATCAAAATTGGTAAAGGATATTAATGCTTCAGTTAAGCAGATGGAAAGACAAATAATACAAATCCAAAAAGCCATTCAAAAGGGAAAGACTAGAAAAAAGTAAATACAACGCATACTTTTCTAAATCAATCCTTCTATATTTATAATTTAATTGTTATGTTTCCGCAATCATTAGACATAATGTATAGCAGATACATTATTTGAATGAAATCACTTTTAACCCGATGATCAAATTACTTGCTCCCCGCGCAGCAAACGAATTGCGTTCATTGTAATACACTAGGATTAAGACCAAATAAATAAACAGATTCGAGCACTTAAATAGATACATTATACGCCTTATTTAATAAAAGATGGATTAATAACACTACTAGGAACAAAATAAAAAACTTCTGTTATCCACCAACTATATCAACGTGCAAGCACGTTAGTCTATTTTTCCACATTTACTACATATCCACAAGACAGATTCCTCACAAACATTACAAATAGATTTAGGAGATAGCAATGTACCACATCACTCTACAAG
>WJXE01000249.1 GCA_009665115.1 Nitrosopumilales archaeon | reverse complement strand
GCAAAAAAAATAATGGAAAAGGGAGTTCACGTTTTTGTCGAGAAACCATTAGCATTCTCCTCGTATGAATGTGAACAGATGATCGAAATAGCTAAGAGAAGAAAAGTGTTCTTGACGTCTGGGTATATCGAAAGGTTCAATCCCGCCATTCAGGATGTTAAACAGCTTATAGATAATCACAAATACGGTGATCTACTAATGATGGAGTTTCATAGAGAAAACAGAATGCCCTTACATATTCGAGACGTCGGCATAATTTACGATACATCTGTCCACGATATTGATACTGCAATGTACCTGTTCAATAGTACACCTCATGTTGTTTTTGCACGTTCCGGTACAAAATTTCATTCGTATGAAGATTTTGCGACTATTATGCTAGGCTTTGACGAGCAGAGGGTCGCAATTATCGCATCAAATTGGATCACTCCGAACCGAGTAAGAAAGTTTAGCGCAGTCTGCACCGAGGGTATCATTACCGGAGACTATATCACTCAAAGGATCAAAATAGATTATGGAGAGGCTACCATAATACCGCGTCGGGTTAAATTTAGAGAACCGCTAACATTAGAATTGCAAAGCTTTCTCGACGTTATCGCCGGAAAAATCAGAGAACCTGTAGTAACTGCTGAAGACGCAAGGAATGTTACTAAGGTAGCGGAAGCAGCACTTTTGTCGAGCAATACCGGCTCGCCGATCTATATGGATCTGAAGTAGAGATGAGAAAAGCCATGCTTGATATCTTAGCGTGTCCTATCGACAAGCATTATCCATTGGAATTATTTGAACTAAATACCCGGTTCGAAGAAGGTTCAGGTAAAGACACGGCCATAATTGAGGGTATTTTATTTTGCGGCAAATGTCTTCGTTTCTATCCTATTGTGGACGAAATCCCCATAATGTTGCCGGATGAATTGCGCGAAAGGCAATCGGAAATCGATTTTTTACAGAAGTGGAGAAACAAAATTCCTGACAAAGTTATAAAGTCCGGCAATCCTTGGCATCTGTAGAGGCATTCTTGAATGAGCCAAAATAACTCCACGTCAACAATAACGAATTACATCTCTAAATCTGCAAAAATTGGCCAGAACGTCAAGATCTGGCATTTTGCATACGTAGGGGACGATACGGAAATAGGAGACAACGTGATGATTGGTTCGCTATCACATGTTGACTATAAAGTAAAAATAGGCGAAAATACTCGAATTGAAGGATCTGTCTATATTCCACCTTTAACAACAATCGGCAAGAATGTCTTCATCGGACCTGGGGCAACTTTCACAAACGATCCTTATCCTATGAGTCCTAAAATGAGCGGGGTCGTAGTAGAAGAAGGAGCTATCATAGGAAGCAGAGCAGTTATAAGGCCTGGGGTAAGGGTGGGAGAAGGTAGCGTCGTAGCGATGGGGGCAGTGGTGACAAAAGATGTGCCTCCAAGAATGGTTGTGATGGGGCATCCTGCAAGGGTGAAGTATTCGAGAGCAGAATACGACAAGAAAAAAGCCGAGTGGTTAGCATCGAGTTAAATATTTCTCGTCATAAATAATGTTCCCTACTCTCTAAACTAGGACGATTTAATACCTAACCTATGGTTTCACAAACAGGATTGGCCTTCATCATAATAAAATCTGGATTCTGTTTATTCTTGGTCATAATTCTAGCGAAATCTAATTTGGAGCACGCTACCACTATCCTTGTCTTTTCGGTTGGATATAGATCGAAGACCGACCACGGCTGGCGTTCCACATCTCCTATGTAATCCTTCAATCTAGATTCTAGAGACGATAAAAGTTCAATCTTATCTCCGCGCATCTCATAGGGATCTAGCGTCCACGCGATAGATACTTTGGTCCTGCTAGCCTTTAGATCCCGTTTCTTCAACAAATCTCGGATCTCGTCTATTAAATGTTTGATGTAACCTTCAGTGCCCTTTATGCTCCCATTAACCAAATACATCAATGGTCCTGCTCCTCCAAGTGAGGAGCCTATGGCCCGCAGATCATAAAGGCCGTTGGCAATATCGTCTATGTAAAGGTCGCTGAATGCTCGATTTATCGGCTCGCTCTTGATATTGGTAACTTTGAGGTTTTTGCAGATCTCTAACACGCTTGCCATATGGGCATAATTCCCCAAGATGTGTATTGAATGCATAAATTCCGCGGAAATAATATCGATGTAATTTAACCGACCCTTAATGTCTGGATCGTATAACATCTTGGAAATTTCAGCATCTTGTTTGGAGTTCAAAGACCCAACAATGATTTCAGGAGATGAAATGAGCTCTTGGCTGATTGGCATGTAATAGTAGAAAATATCTTTTCCCACACTCATTCCAGTAACATGTTCAATCAAGGCCATGTTTTCGTTATTCCCTCCAATTCCTGTAGGTAGAGTGTAGATCACAGAGGTGCCCTTTCTGATTGCCTTAGTCGCGTCTCTGAATTTAGATGTGACATCACTTTTTACTTCCTGTCCTACTTTTCGAATCTTTGGTGCAAAAAAAATGTATGATGCCTCACTGACTGCGACGTCCACGGGCTCGAGCGCGAGCAGAGGTTCGTCTTCTATCAGCGAGCTTACATCCGGGTAGGTTCTGGCAATATCAGGTTTTAACGAAATAGCCATTCGGGCTGCCTCATCTATCAATGAAACCTTGAAACCTTTAACGGCTATTGAAGAGGCAATGCGATATCCTTCTGTGCTTAGTCCATAAACTGCTGTCGTTATTTGCGATGTGCTCCCAGTCACTTCGTCGCAAAAGCCTCCTTTGATATTATAAATGGAATTTTTATTCTATCTCCAGAGCTATCTAAAGGACGGTTAAAGAAAAGTTTTTTCCATCCCATCCCACTAAGTCTTGTTATCTTTGAGAATTTGGTTCGACATCTTGACGCCAAAGCAAGTGATGTTTTTTGGTCCCGCAGTAACCTTGCTTCGTGAATCCGATCACGAATTACTCTGTACGTCTAGACATTATAGAGAGGCCGTAGAACTAGCCAACGTCAAAAACCTCAAACTCAAAATTGTTGGCAGACACGGCGGCGCAGAAAGATACCAAAAGCTGCGAGAAAGTGCATCTAGGATTTTTGAACTCGCCGGTTTGATAAATAAGTTTGAACCTGATTTCGCGATCACATTCTCATCTCCTGAAGCGTCACGGGTGGCATATGGACTTGGAATTAGACATATCGGATTTAACGATTCTCCACACGCAGAAGCGGTCTCGAAGCTCACTATCCCACTCACCTATCATCTTTTCAGTCCATGGGTAATCCCCATTTCTGCGTGGCTTCCGTTCGGTATTTCAAAGACAAAGATAACACAGTACAGGGCTCTGGATCCTGTTGCATGGCTCAAGCGGGATCCGTCGCCAGCGCCATCTGTATTTCCGGCAAGCTTACGAGAATTGAACCTTGACCGCCGGAAAAAAATTGTTCTGATTAGGCTCGAAGAAACGAAGGCATCATACATTGCAGACAAGACGTTGGAAAACCGCATTTCTATGG
>WJXE01000248.1 GCA_009665115.1 Nitrosopumilales archaeon | reverse complement strand
ACCTTGCTCCAGCAACAGTTTATGAGAGAGGAAAGCCTGCGTCAGAAATTATCCATAACAATGTAAAGGAGCTTGTAGAACACGAGCAGTATTGTTTGATACACTGTGGAACAAATCAATATCTGCTGAGAAAAGATAAGAGAAGATTGAATTCTAGTCTGTCATTCTGTCATGTCTTAATGCTTGCCGCCTTTGGGGAGAGTATCGTGAGCAGAACGCTTTATTATAAACAATACCTAAACCTAAACCCAAAGGATGAAGATCGGCCTCACTCTACCTCATCTTGGTTCTATAGCCAGACGAGAAAATATAATACGGCTAGCAGAAGATGCAGAAGCAGAAGATGCAGAAGCAGAAGATGCAGAAGCAGAAGGCTTTGATTCCCTGTGGGTAGCCGAAAGACTACTTTGGCCTTTAAATCCACAAACACCATATCAACCTACTCCTGATGGTAGTTTGCCAACTTTTTATCAAAATGTGTTTGATCCCTCTGGAGACGCTCACCTTTGTGGCTGCAAATACAGAGAAAATTGCCCTTGGAACGTCTGTAATAGACATGTTCTTCCATAACCCTGTTGTGCTGGGAAGAAGATTTTCGACACTTGATGTATTTTCACAAGGAAGGGCTATAGTTGGTCTTGGTAGGTTGGTCAAGAGACGAGTATCAAGTCTCCAACGTACCCTATGAAAGGAGAGGAGAAAGAGCAGATGAATATGTTCAACTGCTAAAAAGGATTTGGACAGACGATGTAGTTGAATTCAAAGGAAAATACTATACCGTCCCAGCTTCAAAAATAGGACCTAAGCCGATTCATAAACCCCATATTCCGATCTACCTTGGTGGGTTCAGCTCAAACACGTTCAAAAGGATAGTGAATTTTGATCTGGATGGCTGGCTAGCAACCATTGGTGGACCTCTAGAATACCTTGACAAGAGTATTAAAGATCTGAGGGACTACGCAGAAAAGGCAAAGAAAGATCCTAACAAATTTGAGATTATCACGATCTTAAGAAGATAAAAGGAATGAGTGTGAAACATGTAGTATTTGCATTCATTGGCATAGAAGATCTTCATCGAGAGATTGATTTGGCTAAACAGCTTTCGATGTTTCTCAAATGAGCTAGTAGGTATTACAAAAAATATCTCCCTTTTACAATGACTAAGTTGCAGTATCTGACTTTTTTTTATATGCTTGCTTCAGATCAAAAGAACCACAATACAATAATTCTACTTGGAGATATTGGATAGATGATGTAGATAAAATACCTTTGTCCATTTCTGAAGGTCTTAATAAAGAAGGTTAGAGAAGGGAAACATGTTTATTCTTTGAAGTATGAAAAGATCATGCTAATGAATTACTTATAATCACAAACACGTCTTCAAAAAAATAACCAATTTACTAGAGAACTCGGGAGAAAAATTATTAAAGGATTTATCTCTGCGAAACCGTTACTATTATGACGTATACGTATAAATTACACAGTTATTCGAAACTCGAAGCCTTAAAATGTTTTTATGGTTAATGTTTTATGTGCGTTACTATCTTAAATGTAAGTTAAATCCTGTTGAAAAAGATCGACTAGCCAAGGGTATGAAATTTGGTTCTCTGGCTAGTGGAAAGATCTTTTATGAAGGAATGCAATCTGCATTAAGAAGTGCTACCATTGACGAAGATGACGTAGTACATTTCATTGAAATATGCTATTGTTTGGAAGGTGGACTATACCCTATGGCAATGGAGATTCCTGTCTTAAATGAATATTTCGAAAATGTCTCAGAAATAAGAGACGCACGTTTCAGGGACCAATGTACTATGGAATGTGAATTCTGCGATTGTACTAGAAATATAAAGTTGCCGGGAAAGCCATTGATGGATGAATTGAGTACGTTGATGACAAGTCAGCCATATCGCGATATCCGAAGTACTAACTTCATAGATGTAGGTAGAATAAAGCTTAACAGAAAGAAACAAAAGGAAGGAGTTTATGCTCTAAAATCTTTATGTAATGATAACAGCTACAATAAAGGTCGAATCGATATTTGCAGGTGCTGCCATTTCTGATCTCTTTGCAATCTTCCACGATGGTACTGATTACTTCAGAATAAAAAATATACCAGATAATGTTGAATCTCGTGAAATCTTGCGAAGTCTAGGATTAGAGGTTTATGATAATGTCGATTCCATAAAATCCAGTGCTAGAAGTTCTTCACTTGCAAGCAGTGATAAGCGTTCAAACGTTGTTTGAACAGGAATCTAGTTTTATATTCTCTCAATCTCATAGCAAGCAAGGAAAGGAATACTTTTTCTAAAAAGAGTTGAAGCTTCTGGCAGGGAGTGGGAGACACATTAGAATTCGAGTGATATATGAATTAGTGGTCTAGCCTCGATTTCTATCACGCTTTCCTGCTCTTAGAATCACATAACCGCTTCTGCAGATAATAAAACCTATACCATGAGAACTGCAACTTGTTTACAAATATATCATGCAAAGCTAGATCATATTGGAAAGATATGGTTTTGATTAAGGACGGTGCTATCAGCCAGAAGCTGAGTTGGGGTTGGTCAAAATTCCCATAGACAGGCAAAACGAATCTTTAGGCCAAAAAGAGAAGATCTTCCTCGAAGCTAATCTGCATGTTCCGCAAAATTCAGGAGGAATAGTTCTCTTTGCCCATGGAAGCGGTAGTGGTAGGCATAGCCCACGAAATCAATTAGTGGCGGGAAAATTCAATGAGAATGGTCTCTCCACTTTACTCTTAGACCTTCTTACACCAGAAGAAGAGAAAATCGATGACCAGACGAGAAAGCTCAGATTTGATATTGGCTTACTATCAAAGCGACTTACTTCTGCTGTAGACTGGGTTGCAAATAATCCTGACACCAAGAATCTTACTGTAGGCCTATTTGGTGCTAGCACAGGTGCTGCAGCGGCATTGGTTTCAGCGTCCGAAAGACCTGAAATTGTTAGCGCTGTTGTTTCGCGTGGTGGTAGGCCAGAATTGGCCGGAAAGGATATATTGAGAAAAGTTCAAGCGCCTACACTCTTCCTTGTCGGTGCAGAAGATCAAGAAGTCCTCAAACTTAATGATAGCGCACTAAAAGACATTAAGGCTGAAAAGAAGAAGCTCACAATTATTTCAGGTGCTACACATCTATTTGAAGAACCAGATAAACTTGAACAGGTTGCAAGGATTGCAAGTGGCTGGTTTAGATGCTACTTCTTGATAAAGGAACACAGCCGTCAGCAACAACTATAGTATTATGATGAGGCCTTTTTTTCTGGTCTCTAAATCACTCGTATCGTTTATTATTCTTTATATCATTGTTCTTCTGATATCCAGCCTGCATACAGATATCGAAATGTTGCTAATGATATGACAATGATAGTAGTAGTCTAGATTTCTCTATTTCCTTTCTTGATCTCAATTTCGCTTTGTATTTTAAGTTGCGTGGTTTTGTTCTTAGTCTATATCCACAGCACGGACACCATAATCCGTCCCACTTTAAGAAG
>WJXE01000247.1 GCA_009665115.1 Nitrosopumilales archaeon | reverse complement strand
TGATGGAGAGGAATATCGAGTCTGGGACCCATTCCGAAGTAAACTTGCAGGTGCTTTACACAATGGGCTCACTGACCTTCCGGTCATTAATAAAAGCAAAGTATTGTACATAGGCGCCTCGACCGGCACGACGGTAAGCCATATCTCCGATATTATTGGAATTAATGGCATAATCTTTGCAGTAGAATCCTCTTCAAGAGTTGGGAGAGAGCTTTTAGAAAATCTAGCTTCTAAGCGAGAGAATATTGTGCCCATACTTGAGGATGCCCGGAAACCTAGATCTTATTTTTCTGTTTTCGGGACAGTCGATGTAATGTACTGTGATATCGCCCAGCCTGACCAAACTGAAATTGCCATCGCGAATTGTGTTGTTTACCTCAAACCTAACGGTGTATTGCTATTGGTGGTCAAAACTAGGAGCATCAATGTACTTCTGAATCCCAAGACTGTTATTGCTCAAGAGGCAAAGAAACTGCAAAATAACAGGTTCAGTATTAAGCAAATTATAGATTTAGAGCCTTTTGATAAAGACCATGCATTAATACGCGCGTTTTATCAGCCTCAATAGGCAGATGCGCTCTCGCTTTCGAGCATAATTCTTAAGGGTCTCCACGATTTTCTGGCAAAATGGGGCGCAGACTTGTATCGGGTAACCCATTTTTTGATGAAAAACATGGTTTTCTTGTCAGAGGGGTAACCGCTTCCTATGTCACGATAAATCTTACGAATTCGTTCAACTTCACTATCACGAACGACTTTGGCGACGATAGATGCCGCTGAAACAACTACTTTTAAGCAATCTGCATGATGCAAACAGTAAATCCTTGGTTTTGGAGTCCACAAATACTTTTTTATTGAATTTTTGTAGCGTTCTAGATTGATATCACACGCATCGACATAGATTCTGTCAGCATGGATATTGTTGATAACTTCAGCCATTCCTATTGCTTCAAGCTCGTTTAGACCGTTAAAAAAGACATAGTTGTCGACTTCATGACAGTCGAATTTGGAGATGCAAAGAGAGTTTGCCAATCCTACGATATTTCCAAAAAAATTTTCGCGGGCCATGGGCGTCAGCGTCTTTGAGTCTCTTATACCTAACTTGTGCAATCGGGAGACGCCATTTTTTCCGATGCTTATACCTGCAACGACCAAAGGTCCAATAACAGATCCACGTCCGGCCTCATCTACTCCACCTATAAGTGAGTTTTCAATGGTTTTTTGCAATAATGATTTATCCTTGTAGCGGGCTGATTTCATATCGAGGAGGTTATTATTAGTTATGATGGCGAAACTCGTCTATTACTGATAAATAACGGAACGATAAGTATAAGGCCCAATACGGTTATGATCTCTTCTGAGTTTGTAGAAACCATTGAAGGCAAGACGAGACTCTTGGTCCCGGCCTCATCACTTTCGGGTAAAGTTCCGCCAAAAGTTCCCGCTTTCTTTAACCCATCAGCCAAATTGAATCGTGATATCTCTGTACTTGTATACAAGACATTTGTACCGGAGATAAAAAAAAATCCTAAAACTTTTGGTGATCCCTTTGGAGGAATCGGAGCTAGAGCATTAAGAGTCGCAGTTGAAGTCCCAGAGCTAGAACAAATTTATATCAACGATATAAACACCGTCGCAATAGACGCAGCAAAAAAAGCTGCTCAAATAAATCTGGTAACACAAAAGTGTACTTTTACAACACAGGATGTGGTCGGATTTCTGACAAACCATGATTCAAAAAATTACGAGAGGTTTTCGATAGTAGACCTAGATCCATTCGGCAGTCCATCAGCCTATGTAGATTGCCTTCTAAGATCAGTAAACAAGGGAGGGATGGTCTCCATCACTGCTACAGATACGGCTGTTCTGTCCGGCGTACACCCACAAGTCTGTATGCGCAAATACTACGGAAAGCCACTTAACAACCATTATGCACGTGAAACCGCTCTTCGGCTAATTGTATCTTTGATCGCACTAATCGCAGCAAGACTCGACCTTGTTGTGCGTCCGATATTCGTCCATGCTAATCTTCATTATTTGAGAGCGTACCTTACGGTATCAGTTAGTCGCAGCGAGGCCAACTCGGTCTTTAAAGACATTGGCTACTTGCGAGACTGTATGAATTGCGGAAATAGGAATGCAATTGCAGAATATAATAAAGGAGAACCGTGTGAACTATGTAGAAGCATCTACAGGTTTGCTGGCTATTTGTGGATTACAAGATTGTTCGACAAGGATTTTGTTAAAAAAATGAGTTATCTGTTGGACACAGATGACGATGTAGTTGCTCAAATGGGGGGCCTGAATAAAATTCTGTTTACATGCATTGATGAGCTTGATGATATTCCATTTTACTTCCTCTCTGATGAGATCGCCTCCAGGTTAAGAACGAATCCTAATCCGTTGCAAAAGATTATTGAGAAACTACACTCGATTGGTTACAGAGCCTCTAGAACAAGTTTAGATCCTAACGGTTTTAAGACCGATGCACGGATAGATAAGATACTGGACCTTCTTAAATAAGTGACAATCAGAGTCATCTATATCATATAATTGCTTTTAATGGTACCACTATCAAAATGATACTGTAAATATAGAACCATAAGTATAGATGGAGCGGAAAAAACTTCTAGAAGATACCCATGCCTGCGAAGTATCATGGAGAAGCAGCGTCTCTACTGTAGAACTTGATAATGGATTACGAGAGGAAGAAAAAGTCATGAAGATAAGAGAGGAGATCTGATGGCGATGGAAGCTGCTACGAGTAACCAATCTGGTGGAGTGGTACTTGTACAATATTAGTCTGATGCTGTTCTCGTTCTTCCTCTATCTACCCGCATATCCATTATCCTCGAGGTATCCTCCCTACTCCGTGCATAAGCACAATTGATACGATTACAGATAATAAGAGCACTCTAAAGCCTATAGGATGCGCTATTACTAAACCAGATACACCAATACTTATGGAGCACCTACATCAATGCGAAATGCTCTTGCATTGCTAGTAAAAACCACAGCATAACGTTAGTTTGTCGCCATCTCTGCTACAGCTTAGGCTGTCGAGTGCAGTAGGCTTTACTAAATAAATGCAGAAGAAGCCGTCAGATGATGGTCAAATAGCCGTCAGATGACGGTCAGATCGGTACTTGTACTATGTTTTTTTCGTTGTTTCTATCTATACAAAACTATTTTTATCTCAAGCATATTGTTTCTTGCTCAAAAAAGAAGATACTAAAAGGAGTATTATGTGAACAACTACGCTCTTTTCAATTTGTCCCAGCTGCTCTAATAGAGGCTAGAGACCTATAAATAAGAAAACGAGAAACTTCAGAAAATAACTGATTGATCTTATTGTGATACACCTCAACCGATGCAGTTTGTATCGTATATTCTACTGGATGGACCAAATTGGAACAGGAACTGTAAGTGAGATAATCAAGGAAAGTAAAGACAAAGATTGTGAAGCTCAAATTGATGTCCTCGGAGAAACCGCTGTAATGCTGAGAAGACAAGGCTTGAACATAAATTTCTTCGCACGATCAATACGCCTTAAACTAATGTTGGATGAAATAGGTTTGAATGACGAGCAGCTCGAGGACTTTGTAGTACATTTAAACGTGCATTGTTTTAAGCGAGGCTTGACGCCCGATGCATTCATGAATGTCGTTTCAAATATATCCTTTCTTTCGGATAATCTTGCAATTCCTGTCGAGCAGCTGCCACGATACATTACCTGAGGGAAGACACTGATAGAGAATCTTAACCTGGAAATCGAAGATGTAAAGATCAAGCTGAAACGGGTTATAGCGAATTGCAATGTCACAATGACTGACCTAGAAGAATTTAGGAGGAATAAACCGCCGCTAAAAACTTTGAAGGCAAAGGATATAGAATTGAAAAGTTTAAGAAAACGAATGAACTATTTGGAAGACGAGCTGATTGGTGAACAGGCCAAAAGAGAAACTTCGGAGTACGAATGGTTTGTCTCCGAACACGAGATGAAACTAGTTAATATAGAGTTGGAGCGGCCGATAGAAGTTACAGAATTAAGCAAGCTAGCTAAAGACTTACCTCATTCTCCCAGTTAATATGCAGATATAATAAGGACTATGCGTCAGCGTTCTGAGTTACAATCCACCTCGTCAAAAGGATGAATGAATTTGCCGGATCCGATCGTGAACAAATCCAC
>WJXE01000246.1 GCA_009665115.1 Nitrosopumilales archaeon | reverse complement strand
ATCGATTACTTATGGACAGGAATACCAGCTTTATAGTATTGTAAACAATAACCTCGTGAAAGCTGTTTTGTACAAGTATGAAGAGAGCTTTAGAGATAAGATTGCAAATGGGTACTATGAAGCGTTTGGCGAGCTATAGAGAATAGGTAACTTACTTAGAATCTAAAATACATATTTTTTCCCACGGTATATTCGTCGAATGGATCATATTATCATAAATGGTCCGACCGTATGTGTAGTTGGAACGTATAATACAAGCGGATTAACTTACCTCCAGCTTTTTCCCTAATGTTTTGTTTGATGCTACTTCGAATCCATCTCAAATATAATCAATTTGGTCGCAACGATGTGGGTTCCGTAAGGTATATGATGTAAATCCAATCAGGAAAATATTCTGTTTCAATTCCTGATTTTCATACTATTTGTTTTACTCGAAGACTACACACCCCATCATCACGATATACTTCACCTACGGCCCTGAACTCAGACCCCTTTCTAAGTAATTCTCTGGGGCCTTCATAATCGTAGTGATTTAATCTAGCATGCCATTTTCCATTCACTATAACTAATGCCCGACCGTGTATAATTTTTTCAACGTAAACATCATATGTACTACCTGGAATCTTCGCTAAATTTTCAGAGAGTATAACTCTACTATCGTCAACCCATTCTATCCTTTTCAGTTTTTCAAGCTTCTTTAAGGCCTCTAGCAAAACAGAATTTTCAAGCGAAAGGCTCTGTTGAATGATATCTACGTCTAACGGTTGTCTTCCACTTTTTGCTATTAATGTATGAATTCTTCTCGCCGCAGAATCTATCTCTCTCCTAAATCCATTGGTAAGAGTGTGGGATTCAAGTGAAAGCAATTCCATCCTCTTCTTATCCTTCATTCTGATCGATTGATTCGTTGATTGCGGTGGTGGGAGTAGATCATCCACTTTTATGGTCTCAAGGTGTGGTGATAACATTTTATCAACTCGGTCATCCAACACTATCCTCCTTGATTCGAAATATGATACTTCATCAGCAGTCATAGGATTTGCTAGGACATCTGTTCTCTGAATAGGTTTTAGGGTCGGATTGATGCTAGAAAGTATTTGTTTCATTTTCTCCATGCGTCTCTTGCTTGCATAAAGGTACCGTTCATCTATAGTATCCTTTGCGGCAAGTATTGTGACACAACCGGACGATTTTCTTCCGGTTCTACCCCTTCTCTGTATATATCTTATCTCGCTAGGTATTGGTTCGTAAAACACGACAAGATCTACTTCTGGTATATCAAGTCCCTCCTCAGCTATGGACGTTGCTACTAGGACATCAAACTCTCCATTTCTAAATGATTCAAGGACAGCCGATTGTTCCTCCTGACTCATCCCAACATCTAACTCCCTTTTTGCTTGTCCCACAAAGCGAGCCGCCTTAATCCCATTTTCAGTCAAAATTTCGACTACCTTTTTTGCAGTGTCTCTGTAATGGGTGAAAACAAGAGCTTTTGGTCTTTCATTGGTTAAGTCAGTAGCTTTCTCAAAAGTAAAATTATCTTGTTCATGTTGTCGTTTATTAATACTCTGAAAAAGAGAGTATCGCTGTTTCAAAAGTTCTACAAGATATATTGTTTTTGGATGCTCTATTTTTAGACTATTTATAAGTGTCTGAATCTCTTTTATCCTATTGTCATTCAGCAACAATTGATGCGCCTTTCCACCATCTTTCTCAATCCTGTTTAGGAAAGCTTTCAGCGATGGAGACCCTTGGCTTTCTATAAGTTCTGCACAATACATAAGTGTAAGAGCTGACGACTGTTGCACCAAGGCGGCATAAAGTGGTCCTCTTAGTTCTTCCATAGTAAGCTCTAGCTTATATTGGATCTCTTCTCCGAGACTAATGAGATCGCTCTTAAATATCCACTGCGGATGTTTTTTTCTCAGCAATCCTCTTTCTATGAGAAACTGAAGTTTGTCTTCAAGCATGCCACGAAAGGTTGAGCTTATGTATTTGTACTCCTGAGGAATAGTGAACCATTTCCAAGTTACATCGATTGGATTGATATATGGTTTTACATCTCCATCCTCCTCACTCCTGTATTCTATCTGTTCAACAGATAAGTTATTACATACTTCTAGGATTCTTCTTTTTTCTGATCCCGGGCTGGCAGTCATAGCTAGAATAACAGGATGCGATGATTGTTGAACGTAGTACCTGGCTATTGAGGTATAAGCATAGTCTTTTACAGCTCTGTGAGCCTCATCAAAAACTAGCAAGCTAAATTCACTCAGCGAGAGTCTATTCTCTGCCAGGTCATTCTTGACAACCTCGGGCGTTGCAAAAACAATTCTTACTTCTTTTCGATTCCAAATGGCCATTCTAGTTGGAGGCAGGTTCTTTCCTGTAACTGCTGTTATACAATCTTCAGGCATCCTTAATACCGAAAAGAATGAGTTCATATGTTGAGCTACAAGCGGTTTGGTCGGAGCCATTATCAAGACTCTTTTTGACTTGTAATCATACAGAAATTCTGCACAAACAAGTATGGCTATAACCGTCTTACCTAGAGCAGTCGGAAGAATTACTAGGGTATTCTTATTTCTCGCAGACTCGGATATGTTGTTTTGATATAGTCTAAACTCAATACAGTCTTTTTTTATCAATGGGTGGTTGAAGTATTGAGGTCCATTCTGTCGAGTAAGAGCGTTTACCACTCTATAAGAATTGATTTATTCTATTATATCTAGCTTTAAATATTCCGAGCATGGGTGTCTACTCTATCCGTAACACGTGCTAAGATATTTTGACCAGTTTTATGATAACGATAGAGATCAAAATTAGTATATCGGTCCTGCACTTCGTCTTTTTCGAGATCCAGAATATTTTATCTCGTTTCTAAGGTATTCGACTTTGTCTTGCAGACTAGGATTTCACTATTGCTAGCAAGTTTCAATAAATTTATGATTTCCTATTCACCCATCTGGATCATTTGGTATTTTGTGTAATCTCAAGAAGGAGTGGAAAGTAGTATTGAATTTGTTCGTATTTCTCAGTTAGTTTATGCGTATGCCTAAGTTCCCAAAAATCTCGATATATTGCTTGCACCTCGTCGGCTGGAAGATCCAACGTAATTGCTACTTCTACAGGAGTTTTACCTTCTGAAAACAATCTCAAAGCCTGGGTTATATTCGATTTTGGGTTGGTATCAACTCTTGATACTCTTGGAACGTGTCCTAAATCCGATAAGTTATATGGGCCCTCACAACCATTATGGTTTCCGTAACCATGGTGGAACTTGTACCGAACAGATAAACTGCGGTCCTGGATGGATACTCATACAAGGCAGTTATAGATACGACAAGGAGAAAGCCACTGAGATGGAAAAAAAAGAAGAAGAGATACGCCATGAGTTGATGCAGCATATAATCGATTCTAGAGGGGGAATCATAAATACAAACTCTACACATTACGCATATTTAGCGAGTAGAAAGATGATAGCCGAGGAGTCGAATGAATTTGAGCCTAGCAAAATGTGGCATGCCATTGCAGAGAGTAAGGG
>WJXE01000245.1 GCA_009665115.1 Nitrosopumilales archaeon | reverse complement strand
GAAGAGCAACTACTATTTGTTTGGTTGGCGGATCATGGTGGGGTTGAAATGAGGGCCAAGAATAATTTTTACAATTAGGCATAATTCGTTAATTCTTAAGCCTGAGACTCAAACGGGAAGCGGAAAGAAGAGACGACATAAATCGTTTGATTAGAGGGAGAAGAGGGCTTCGTAATTGCGAAACCAAAACCGCTAAATATTTTATTGTCCATTATTTAGATCCAGACTCAACAAAAGCCAGCGCAACACGGGGGCATGTTAGCGCTCCATGCCCCATGTCCGCGCGTCGGGAGCGAGCAATACGAGTGTATCTAATTAAAGAAACATTTCTGATATTTGTCCGAGCGTGACCAGCTGGATGCCGGCAGCCTCGGTACTTCCGAGATCCCCGACGGTCACATCACATGCTAGAGTAGTTGAGTATGCTGGCCAAAGAGCCTAGACCGGAATTTAGGGATCATTCCTTGGTCCGAGTGGCCTGATCAGAACAAGTCATATTCATGGGGCTGAGCCAGTGCTGATTGTAGAGCATGAGTGCATCAGATGCACTATATTTACCCAAAATTAAGACCGCACTGCTGCGTGTCCATTTTTAGCTTCGGATTGTTGCCGCAGATTCAAAGCGGGCCCTATTCAAATATTCGTACACATTTAGCATTTCATTATCTGTTATATCGAATGCTTGCAGCTTAAGCAGCGTCGTTATCGCTTTGTTTTCTTGTCGCGCAAATTCTCTTCATTCCATATATTTGGACAGCAAGCCTGGATATTTCCTTTTTTAGCCCGCCGATTCTATTATAATTCTCTATGTCGTCGATCACACGATAAGCAGTAGCCGAAATTAACATGTTATATGTCTCCGCTTTCTCGTTTACTGCAACACTAAATACTAGTAATTTGTCTACGCCAATCCTCATACACTGAATTCGTTGTAAGAGTGGTAGTACTTTTCTATATTCAACCATGCGTTTTTCGAGCATTTCGCAATTATCCTGCAATGCTTTCTCTCTTTGTTTTAGCGATTTGATGTTAGAGAATTCCCCCACTATCTTCTTAGAATCGTATCGATAATGCTTTGATGTTATTAAGTACTGTTAATAGCTTATCAGGGTCTTCAGAGGAGATACGATGCTTACTTAATTCCTCCTTCAAACGAGTATCGATGCTATTCTTACGGCAGAAATTAAGCATCTCCTGCATTTCTCGTATTCCACCGATCATAGAGCCTGCAAGACTTCGACGAGCATTAGGCGCCAATCGGGGTTTCTTTCTTAGGAAGCCCGCTTAATGATTTCCTAACCAGCCATTTAACGTATTCCATGCTTCAGAGTATCCCAATTTGTACTGAGTACAATCAGTGTGGCAGGAGTCGTTATATGATTTATGGTGTAGGAAGTCGAATTTCGCTGCATTGTATCCCACGTCATATGATGCGTCCGCGAATGCGAGTGATGCGCCTATGAGCACTAATAATGGCGATGCTACTAAAATTAAATGTATTTTTATCATTAATATATCACCCAAGCATCATACTAGGATTTTTCTTGCCATGTTTTCATCTCTCTAGCTCAACATGACTCCCTGTGCTACTTCTACTTCTACTCCTGTACTCGACTGCCATTCCTAAACCGCCCCCCAATGAGGACACCCAATATTGCGAATGTTTTTCTTTTCATAGCCAAATTGTAAAATCCAAATCATAAATACTCTGGTTTGGTTTCTTTATGATTAATCAAATCTGATGCTGATTGATTAAAGAAAAAGTGTATAATGAATCCTATTGGGCAAACGCAATTCATATCTCATCGGACTCAACAACAATGGTCTTGAGCTTTCAATAAGAGGCAGTGGCCACAAAGTCACAATAGCAAAGCTAGTCTACGATTTGTACTGCTGCTGTTGATATATGACCGCCATTATGATTAATTTTGCAAGATTCCAAAAATGGAACGACCAATTATTGTATATTTAGCATCTATGCGTTTAAATTAGATGTTGCTGAAAATATGTGTAGTGTATTGCCTCCACAAATAGGAGATAAAGCTCCCAATCTGGCTGTTTCTGAATGGATACAAGGAAACCCTACCAACATAGATAAAGAAAGGGGAAATGTTGTCCTTGTTGAAGTATTCCAAGTTAATTGTCCAGGTTGTTTCACGCAAGGGATCCCACAGGCAATAGACTTGCATATGAAATATCATCATGATGGTCTAAGAGTATTAGGAGTGGCAACGGCTTTTGAGGACTTTGACAAGAATACTTTAGAAAACCTCAAGCTGCTACTAACCACTGGTGAGGTTGTTGGAGTACCAAGAAGGATCTTAGGAGAGTATGGCCGCTTGGCTCCAGGAAATAAACTAGATTACAAGATTCCATTCCCAGTAGGAATGGATACATTGCTGAAGATTGGTCCATTGACTGATGACAAGGTCATGGATTTCATTGAAGCTAATATCCCAGATTTCAGATCTTATATCGAGGAGGACAAGCAGTCAATGTATGAGCGAGCAAAACAGTATTTAGAACTAAAGCAATATTCAGCAAAGACTTTTGAGGAGTATGGCTTACGTGGCACACCATCAGCTATCCTAATTGACAAGAAGGGTGTATTACGACAGACCGTATTTGGTTCAAATGGCTTTCTTGAAGATGCAGTTAAGCAATTGTTAGACGAGTAATAATAGAACCGATAATCTATAATTACAGTTATAGCTCTCATGGATGGTTAATAATTTGAAAACTGTCTACAAATAAGGGTTAATAATACTTCTTCTTTATGTTACGTTTGAAAGAATCAATTCAGGGTGTATCACCAAGTCTATTTGTCCCAATTGGTAACTGTCAAGAATCTTTACTAAGGCACCCAATTCTTTCTCATGTTCAAAATCATTCTTTTTCCTTGATTTTTTTATCTCTTCCATTAACTTAACTTAGCTTCCTCTATTTTTTACACTGTGCCATTGCCATGATATAGTTGTATCAAGTTATTGTTTTGTGGCAAACATAAAATTCCTTGATTTAATATTGCTGCTGGACTACATGGGTTTGACATATTCTTTTCAAGGGCTTGTTGGACCTTCATTGATTTTATGATTTGATCTGTTACATTAAATGGGGCTGGCATAGAAGCTGGTGGTGGTGACAAGTGCACTATCAGAGCAGGTAAGATGTATGGAAATATTGCGACCCCTAGAAATAGAGTGACGGCCATCGATATAATTATTATCGTAAAGTTTCTATCTATCATACCGACATACCTTACTTAGGCGTCAAGCTGCTCTTATCCTTTTCTCTTTTGTACAACATTCATAGCATTCGTTTTGGTAAGAGCCATTATGAAGGTTATTTGAATACGGCCTTTTTCATGTGCGAACCACATTTGCCGCAGGTTCTTTCACTGACCTTGCTATCACAAGCTAAACAGACATAGCTTGGTTTTGTACTAAATCCGGCACTACTGCTGCTACTACCATAGTAACCTCCTTTGGCACTACCCCTAATTTCCTTTGATTGTTTTCTTTGAATGTAAAGGACTACTGCTATAACCATGAAC
>WJXE01000244.1 GCA_009665115.1 Nitrosopumilales archaeon | reverse complement strand
TCATTATAGTTCAATAAAAGTCCTGGATGCCGGCGGGAAGGAAATTGATATGAAAGATGACCACTATGTCAACGGCGATCATACTGCTTTAAGCGTTACACTCCCGCCAGGTATTAAAGATGGAATATATACGGTTTCTACAAAAATGCTTTCCGAAACGGATGGGCATGTTACAGAAAACGCATTCGTATTCGGGGTCGGACAGGTCACAATCCCTACAGCTATTGCAAACGGTGGTAATGGTCAATCTTCTCAGCTCTATCTCCCAGAAGCATTTGCTAGATTCCCAACACTTGTCGGCCAAGTTATTGTAGTTGGTGGAGCTTTCGCAACATTGTGGTTGTGGAAACCAGTAACTAAAATCGATTGGTTTTCAGGTGCAATAAAGGAAATGCGTCGAATGATTGACAAAAGAATTGCAATTCTGATGATTATCGGCTCTGGCATACTTATAGCCTCTGACTTTGGAATGATCTACGCTGAGGCCAAGTCACTAGATGTCGGGATAGTCGATGCTATTGCAACGAAATTTGGTGGAGTTTGGGTTGTCAGATTAGTTACATCGTTCGTTTTAATTGGCTTGTCTGCTGTTTTGTTTCGTAACCAAAGAAAAAATAAAGGCATAATCACCCAAAATAGGATTATCTATGGATTGCTCGGAGTAGGACTAGTTGCATTAGTAACCACTAGTGTAATTGGTCATGGAGCAGCCCTAAATCCTGCATCAATACCAATCTTGATAGATTTTACACACAACTTGGCTGCTTCGTTGTGGATTGGTGGTGTAATATATCTTGCGTTTGTAGTAGTTCCTGCTGTTAAGCGATCCCAAACAGACGGATATGTTAAGGCATCCCTTCTGTCGCTTATTATCCCACGGTTTTCAACAATTCCTGTAGTAATTCTTGGGATTATCGTAATTACCGGACCGTTCTTACTCTACCTTCTTGAACCCAATCTTGCATTAACACTAGCGTCGTTGTATGGAAAGGTATTGATTGCCAAGCTCATTCTCGCAGCCGTCATGATAGGGATTGGAGCTTATAATCAAATGATTATTCAAAGAGATAATCTGAAAGGGGTACTTGTAGCACCGACTGCTAGCATTGCCGGAGGGGGTGGTCAATCCAAAATAGATAAATCAGTTGCCAAAAAAGGATCCGAATCTGAAAGTGGGTCAAGTAACCATTATCTTAATGGCAACGCAGTTATTTCAAAATTTGGCAAGACTACAAAAGCAGAAGCATTTGTCGGTGTGGCATTGCTGGCCGCTGTTGCAGTACTCGTTAATACTGGATTGCCTGCAGGTGAATTTCAGACCCAACTACAACAGCTACAGCAACAACAACAACAGAACCTCCCAGGCTTGAATATAGCAAATGCAATTACAACACAGCAGCAGGGTTTTACAACGACGAATTTTGTTGAAAATAACGATAGAGTAACCCTATCAATTAATCCTTATACGCCAGGAAATAACAACTTTAAAATTTCATATACTGATTCCAACGGAAATCCAATTGATATATCGTCTGTTCAGCTAAGATACACCCAAACTGAGAAGGGGATTGGACCAATAACTGTAGACGCTAATAAAGTCTCAAAAGGGATATTTTCAGTTAATGCTGCATTTGGACTTGCCGGACCATGGAATCTACAAATTGAAGCGATGCAGGCAAAGGCGAACGCACTTGATATTGTTACAGAATACAATCTGTTTCTTAAACCCAAATTAGGAGATTTCGTCTTCAGCGTTAAAGAATACAAGATGCCTGCAAATAATGCTCAGCCATTATTCATTCTTTATGACAAAAGCAGAAACCTAATTTGGACAGGGGATAGTAGCATAAACAGTGGTAGGATTTTTGACTTTAATCTGAACACGACCAAATATACTGAGCATAAAATTGCTGGTACAACTCTAATTACTTCCATGGCACTAGATCCCTCAAGCAATGATGTCTGGTTTATCGATCCTATAAACAAAGATCTTGGTCTTTACAAGCCAGGAACTAACACAGCACAGTTGTACAAGATACCAGTTCAAGGAGTACCATCTGGGATAGCCGTGGACTCAAACTCGACTAATGTTTGGATTTCTCTGGCAAGTGCTAATGAGATCTTGAGATTCAATATTCAATCGAAGAGCTTCTCAACACCAATAAAACTTCCAAGCATGAATGCTGCTCCGTTAGGGATAATCATAGACCAGTCTGGTCAAATATGGATAGCGGAATCAGGAATAGGAAAATTAGCTAACATAGATCCCACGAAAAACTACAAAGTGAGCGAATATGCTCCTATTGCAGGTACAAATAATACACTTAAAAGCCCTACTGCCCTGCTCGCTGATCCGACAACTGGAGATATCTATATCTCTGAACATGATGGCCACGCAGTTTCTATTTTTAACCCCATACTGAAGACTTTTAATCAATACCCGCCCCTCGATCCAAACGGGCTTCCATTTGGAATGACGCTAGACAATAATCGTAATTTATGGGTGGCAGAACACACAATAAACAAAATAGCGGTGATAGACCCTAGGACAGGAGAAAATAAAGAAGTCAATATTCCTCAACAATCACCGTTTGTTCAGTGGATAACATCTGATTCTCACGGTAATGTTTGGTTGGCAGAACAGAGAGGGAATTCACTCGCTGTAATAACTAGCACTGCAAAGCCATCGCTGTCCAACTCTATAGCAAGCCTACCAGGTGCTAGTTCTACTAACAAAATTAATAACAATCAAGCAAGCATTCCTTCACTGGGATTCAGCTATGCCGAGATAGTAGGCCCTTCTGTTGCAGCTGGTATTATAGTAAGTGCCCTATTCTATGCCAAGACCGTGATGGATTTGAAGCATAGCGAACAACTAGTGAGAAAAAACGGCGTTAGACCAAGTCATTAACTATTAATCTTCTTCATTACTTTGATTACTAAATCTCTGTTTTTGAGTCTATACGTTTGATTCCTACCTACCCCAACTGATATTATCCCTCCTTCTCTGAGCCGGGAAAGATGCCATGATACGGTTGAACGTACTTTTTTGGTAAATTGTACTATATCTTTGAAAGTACGAGAATCATCTTGAAGTAAGAACCGCACGATTTGTCTGGCAGTCCTGCGTCTTATGAACTCGATGACACGTAATTCTCGAGCGGCTATGCTCAAAGGGTAAAACCTTGTACTCCTCCTATGAGATCTGCTGACTTTGATCCGTTTTGAATTTTCAAGTTTTTTTAGATGATATGCCATCACTCCATTCGAAAATCCAGTCGCTCGTAGAAGTTCTCTATATCGGATCCCTGGAGAATTGTTAATCCGTTTCAAAAGTTTACTTTTGGTCTTATCTGTTCCAGATTTGGTCCTACTGTCGGCTCTCAACTTAAATTCTCCTTGTAATTCCATCCATTCCTTAAAATCCTGTATGTGTAATTTGCACCGAAATTACTAAAGTTGTACCTGATGAGAAATTTCGAATTATTCGCGGAAGCTTTCATTTCTAACTCATATCTCTTGTTTACATCTTGCGTTAATATTCAAACGTAGTACAAATA
>WJXE01000243.1 GCA_009665115.1 Nitrosopumilales archaeon | reverse complement strand
CCCTCCCGGGAGGGTACGGGGTATAGTGTGATCAATTACATCCTGCCCTCCTTGCTCCCCGTTCGTCAGATTATTTTCAATAAAAAATAGGACTGCGGCTCAAAATCAAAAGTTAAAACTTATCAGGATCTTTAGAGGAGAGAGGATGTTTACTTAATTCCGCCGTTAATTGCTTGTACTCCTTAATTTAATTGTTGTATGTCTACATTTGTACTTTCTAAAATCTCGTGTCTACTTTTGATTTCTTCCTCGTTCTGTTTGACGTGGTTCTCTGAGTCTTCAAGTGGTATTGATTCAGATCTTGATAATTGGGCTACTTGATTAGAAACATTCACGATCTTTTCTGGTTCGGAGGAATTAGCCAAATTGCCTATTAACGATTCGATTTTGTCATGATTTGTACCTAAATTCTGAATATAATTATATAGTACAGTAACAGAGTCTGCCAGTACGCCAGTACACAGTACTTGCTTTGGGACAAGGATGCCTACTCGTGGCAAGCACATTCGATCTTATCTCTAAGTACTATCTACCACGCTCAATAAATAAGTCAACTAGGATACTTTATTCTTGTTGCCTTCGGTAGTGAGACAGAGATCTTTCTGCCTTAACCTACGATAGCTTACCAGAACTGCTTATTCTGATGCTCTGGCAGATTTAATACCACTAAAAGGAATATGCTTTCATTATTTTTTATCTTCTGGCTTTTGCAAATGAATTATGCATAAACATGTACCAATTGTACAACGTTCTATCTCAGTTGCGTCTGGTAAACGTGCTACCGTCTCAGTGTGATAGTTTATTGGATGCAAGCATTTTATACATAGAGGTTCATTATACATTTTGATTATATGATAGCCTTATTAACTACGAAAATCGATTTAAAGTTCTCATGCTCTGATAAACTTCATCTATCTAATATAAAAAGACCAAGTTCGGTGCGGATTTATCTTGGTCGATCTTATGAATGATCATGATCTCAGGCTTTGTTGCTGCTGTTGTTTCGAGGAGTATTTTCCAATACCAGGTTATCAAAATATTTGTCAAATTTTTCATTGGTTATTATGTCATCCGAATAGATACCAAATGATATCACCTTCCCCTTTTGATAATTCAGTTCATAAGCAGCAATAACAGGTCTTAATGAAGGTATCGGATAGTGTAATAATGAGGCATTATAGTTCATTAAAATTTTATCATTAGTATTAGTAACATACTGTTCCTCATGATGGTTGTATTCCCACGGATCATTGGCAAATGTTATGTCGCATGAATAGCAAAGGTAATTACTCCCAACCCATTGTGATGTTTCTTTGGCCCATCTTTCACTTACACTTTTCCATGCAGATCCACTATTAAATGCCCAGCCGTGACCTTTTACCAGTGTTACTGTATCAGTGGCGCGATCAAACCTTACTTGAGCATAGAAGACGTTACTATCTAGTAATATCATAGTGCCACCATTTGATACAAAATTTTTTAGATAGTCGTACTCTTGTTGTGTGACATATTCTTGATGTCCGAGTATTATAACATCATATGCGTTGCTATTGGTATCGAAACTCCCGTCGTTACCATCATTCTTAAAAATCGATCCATTGTCTACATCAGCATCAGTTAAAACTGTGATATTTGAGTCTGGAGTTATGAACTTTAGATTTTTGAGTAAAGAAAGCATTGTAAACGCTGAATGTACTTTTGTTGTTGGTATGATTGTTGGATATTTAGTAACCTTACTTGATAGCAGATTTAGGTCACTTGTAATATTTGCATTAGCTAAAACATGACTATATTTTTGGTAAAAGACATAGAAGGAATTATTGTATGCTGCAGCTGTGAATGTTGATTCTACTAATGCAATTCGTACTCCAATCCCACGTTCACTAGTAATGTTAGCATTATTATCATTACCAGATTTTAATGCTGGAAAGATGATATCCAATGCAGTGATGTTCTGCAGAACATCGGACGGTAAAGAATTCTTCTGCAGTACTCTTGTCCTGTTACTGTTGCTTTCTGTATTCTGAGAAGCAATCACGTCTTTTAGAGTGCTGCTCCTTCCATGAACGAGCACCCTTACTTCCGCAAATAGAGGTTTATTATTTGACAAGAGCAATAGAATGTATGTATATGTAGTTATTATCAACAGAAACATGATTATTACTGCTGAGACTGATGTTTCAGAATGGTTCATGCCATGAGGTGACGCCTAATTCCAACGCCTCCTATACACTCAATATAGACAAATCAATCTATAAATGTAATGGTAATACATCAGATTGGATGATTGATGAAACCTTTCATGTCTGTCGTAGTCACAGTCTTCACAATATTCGTGTCTTCTAGAATGAAATTTGTTTTCAACTTATTATCAATAATCTTAGGATAGTATACCATTATTCTTATGAAAACGGAAAAGAACGATCTCAGCTATCCTTATTATTTTTGTAGTATATTCGTCGAATGTCCCGCATTATTTTTATAATTAGTCTTGCTAGGTGAAAAATGAGTTTTCGATGAGCGATAGTAAAAAAGTGAATACCTTATTTGAAGGGTGACTTTCAGATAACAATTTCACTCTTTGTTTTTGCCTTAGTTACTTCTGCCTCAGTTTTTACTGCACTCCTTATATCTCAATATATTGCTTTCAACGTTCTTCCATTGTCCATACAGGAGGCTAATGCCATCAAACACAAGACTTCTACTGCTTCTCAAGCTCCATCTTCAAATGAGGGCAATACAATTCCGTCTTCTCCTCCTAGTTGCATCAGTTACAATACATCCACGAGAACAATTAGTGTCAGCTGCAGTTCATCCAGACTTACGGATATCGATAACAAGCTCCGTGATATCAGTGTACTTGCTAAACAATCTCCAAGTGGTGTATGGTTACTAAGTGCGAATCTGGTGATTGCAAAAGGAGCTACATTCCATATTGACTCTACCGATACTAAATGGCTAAAAATAAATTCAAAAGTAGATCGCAGCGGGGGACCTAAGATTGGACCAGCATATATTGTAGACGTATTTGGCAGTCTAAAGATTGATTCAGTAAAAATAACTTCATGGGATCCAACAACAAACAATTATGCTATAACAAACGGGTCAAGAACTGGAACCGATATATTTATTCTTGGTGCTCCTAGACCATCCATAGTGGTTGATAACAACGCTACGGGGACCACAGATATCAGCAATTCAGAGATAGCATATCTAGGCTATGAACAAGGTAAGCATAAGGGCGGCTCGGGGCTTAGCTATTATTATGGTGGTGATGGAAGTGTGATAAAGAATAACATTATACGTGAAGTCTACTTCGGTTTATACACTTTTGGTGTTGGTCACATGACTGTTGAAAACAATATTATCGGGAATAGCGGTCATTATGGCCTTGATCCACATACAGGGACACATGATATGATAGTTAGAAATAATACAGTCTATGATAATAAGGGGGGGAGTGGTATAATTTGTTCACTCGATTGTTACAATATACTAATTGAAAATAATAAAGTTCATGATAATGCAGGCGACGGAATAGATTTTAGTAGAAATATGTATAATTCTATTG
>WJXE01000242.1 GCA_009665115.1 Nitrosopumilales archaeon | reverse complement strand
GCCAATAACAATCAAATCTATACCTTCGCGTTCAGCGTAGTCTACTATCGTAGCCTCTACTGATGTAGAACCTTCAACAATTTCCGTGCCGGGGTCTATACCTTCTGCATGACCTTCTAATCTAATTCTATCTAACCATTCCTTAGCCGCCCTTTTTTCCTCTTCTAACCCTTCTACTCCATAAGTAGGTGCCGTAATGAAAGTCGAAGATACAGATCTTATTCCATGCATATGAAGAACGAATATAGCGATTAATTGAGAGTTGTATTTTTTTGCTATTGCAATAGCATAACGTGATGCGTCAATTGACGCCTCTGAGCCATCTATTCCAACTAATATCTTATGAAACCGTCCCTTTGTCTTCTCCTCTGACAATTATTCTTAGTTTGATTCATCTGAATAAAAAACTTACGGCAAAAGGAAGTACGAGGTAACAGGATTATGTTAGTTAATTTGGAAATAGTGAATGGGTTTATTTAGTCATTGCAGACCTATGGATGTAGAACTAGGAGTAGGAGTAGATAGGGACATCGCTATGATTATACTAAATATACAGTATTCTATAAACTCAAAAGTACAAACATGAGAGTGCATTAGTACAAACACGAAACAAAAATAATCATGATAATATCGATGCGGCTAGAGTCAGTAGGATTATCAAAAACCCTTCGCATTAGTGAACGTTTTGCTGGTGTACTTTTCATGAAGTCATTTTGTGAATTTCTTTGACTTCACTCAGCAGTTCAGAGATATGCTTGTAAATGTCAATTCCTTGCTTGGTTTTCATTTACTCATAAAATTGTAATTAATGCATTCTGTTACCTTTATCTCTCTGGTTTCAAGGGAGTCCTATCGCGTTGCTTTCCTCGCGAATATCGAGCCCAATTAATTACTCGATTATATTGTTGGTATGGTTTGAATTCTGTTGATTGGGGCTTTCTCATTATGAAAAGATACTTGAAACCACGTAGATAGAAATTAAAACGAAGCGCTCTGTTGTACCATATCCCTGTATTTGAAGTCTGACTTCTGCGCGCTACACATATTATATCTACAGTATCAAAGTATTTACACAATCGTTGATGGACATTAAAACCCACAGGAGTAAATCTTTTCTTTACCCACTGATCACCAATAAGCCATCCTAAGACCTTTCCTGATTTCAAGATACGATGCGATTCACCGATTACTTTCTCTAGCTCTTCATAGAATCTTTCTGTTTCTGATGAGATGTTTCCTATATTATCCATGTGATCGTTATAATCTATGTTATCACCATAAGGTGAATCAATGAAAATCATATCAACGCTTTCATTGGAGAGTGGGATTTTCCTTGCATCATTTTGAATAATATCTGGTCTTGTTGAAACAATATCATAGGCAATACACATACGACCTTCTTCCTTGCATACATCAAGAGTAGTGCCGCTGCCAGCCATGGGATCTACTACAAGATCATTAGGGTCTGTGTAACGTTTTACCAAGTTATAAATAATGAAGGCTGGTGTGACGCCCGCGTACTTGTTATTGCCCTTAAGAGTCTTACCATAGCTTTGCCTAGGATAGTCCCATAAAGTTGTGGCTTCCAATCGAGGTTTGTCATTAATTTGTGTTGCTTCAATCTCCGGGACTATCCCTCTCCAAGAAAAACCATTTGGATCCTCTAGATAATCTAAAAGTAATTTTGTCTTATTTTCACCGAGGGCTTTTTTCCAACTAATACCCATCTTAGAAAGGATCTTTTCAGCACTTTTCATGGACTTTATCTCGCCATTTTTTTCCACTTCCACTTGAAATGGATACTTGCCACCCCAGGCTTCAGGACTGATATTTATTCTACCATCGGATTTTGCATTGAAAGCACCATAGAGAACATGGCTGTCTATGTTAAGCAAAAATAGCAGATCACCCTTTTTAACACCCAAGACCTTGTCTTCATAGAGTTTATTGGTTGAAAAAAGCATACGGTCGAAACACTCTTTTTGAGACTTTTCCGTGCACGCAAAGACGTAACCTCTAAGGCTCGAAGCTTGCTGGATCTCCTCCATTACTGCACTACGACTGCTTGACCTAATCATTTAACAATATCGGAAGTTACAGTTGCTTTTATTGAAAATTGGATAGATACCTTTGACCCAAGGGATCTAAGACCATCGTATAGAAATTGGCTTAAAATTAGATCTCTATACAATTGAAGGATAAGTAAGTGTCGAATTTCTAACTTGAATAGTTTTCCTTTCAGGATAAATTGTTTATCATCATCATAATAAATTGAGAATAGTTATTAATGGATATAACAGCTAATGCAAGTCAATCTTAAAATCTCTTAATGTTTACGTCTAGAAAAAAAGAGTATTAGGTAATGACGTGTACTTCTACATCCGGTAGAATTTTAAGAGTTTTTCCGTTTATACTGGTTGTAGACCATAGTCGCAATCCAATGCTTTTTCGATATTTTTCGTTTGTCTCATGAACGTTGTAACGTCTTACTATATCATTAATACCTTGCTGATTCTTATTGGATTGAGTAGTCCTTTAGTCGGTTGCAATTGAGAGGGTCTTATCAATTATACCCTCCTCTTTTAACACTTCTATCAGTCTACCATTCTTCATGATTTTTGACTTTTGTCCGTTAATACTGTCAAACATTTTCAGAATAATAAAAGACTTGGGGCTTTGGCTTGTTAGAGAATACACAGGAATTTCGTCTACTATGCAGTAACTTGTGGAAATGCCGTGAATTATGTATCCTATTTGACTTTGTCATTCTCGTTCAAAGAGATTGCAGTTTTTGTAATACAGCGTTCAGGGTAATTAAGTCATTAGTTAATACCTTCCGCTTATAGAGTAATCTATACTTTGGCTGACGAATATCTAGAGGTTTGTAAAGTCGTCTAATGTCTTTATTGTTTTGTAATCTCTCGATAAATTCTACTTCCTTCTTCCCCAACAAAGTGGTGTATTTCTTCACAACGCTCTCAATAGTAGTTTTCCTAAGGTATTATCGTTGTTTTGTAATACAACAACATTGCAACAACGTTGTAGCTAGAGACAACGGATATTAGCAATTGTTGTATTAAGATATAACATGAATTATGAGCATTTCAAGGTCTTTGTCTGGTTTTTTATTTGATCCACTTTCAAAAGGAATGGAAACTAAAGCCTTGGTGAGAAATTAGAGTGGAATTGGATCGTAGTTAACAATAAAATGGTTATGACTATCAAAAAGGCGAATAATTGAAATCCCCAAAGTACGAATCCAAGTTCCAGTATAATCGACTGTTAGAATCGGCACTACTCGCATTAAAGTAGCCGCTCATCAGGGGAGAAGTCTAACAATCTTTGTCTATTTGTACGCCGATACAGATTTGGAATCGGATCTGCGAATCTGTGGTCATGATTATGTAAAATAAATTATAGCGAGTTGAAGGTACTGCCACATAGTCGTCATTTTAGTTTGACAATTGAGCAAGTGATCAGATATTGAGATTAACACTCAACCCAGTTATGTGTGGCGTATTTTCAACTCGTAATCTAGGAAGTAAAGTTTTTCCAAGATGAAGTCCTAAGAGCAGCTT